>CAYJLP010000001.1:0-3358 GCA_964371115.1 uncultured Akkermansia sp.
GGAAGGCGATGAACTTGCCCAGCTCGCTCATGTCGATGCCGTAGCAGTCGGGGTAGCGGATCTGAGGCGCGGAGGAGGCTATGACGATCTTGCGTGGCTTGGCTCGTCCCAGCAGACGCAGCAGCGATTGCTTGAGCGTGGTGCCGCGCACGATGGAGTCGTCGATGGCGACGAGGACTTCGTCTTCTTCTACGGCACCGTAGGTGAGGTCATAGACCTGAGAGACGAGCTGTCCGCGATTGGACTCCTGCGTGATGAAGGTGCGCAGTTTGATGTCCTTGTGGACGATCTTTTCTGCGCGTGGCCAGCGTCGCATGATGAGCTCCTCGATGAGCTCTTCTGTGAGCTTGTTGTTGCGGAAGGCTTCGAGCACTGAGTTGGTCACGCGCTCGCGGCGGAAGGCGCGCAGCCCCTCGAGTAGCCCGTAGTAGGCGACTTCGGATGTGTTGGGGATGTAGGTGATGGCGGCCTTGGAGAAGTTCCCATCGAGACTCTCGACGACTTTCTCTGTCAGCGCGCAGCCCAGAGCCTTGCGCTCGCGGTAGACGATGGGGTCGTTGCTGCGAGAGAAGTAGATGGACTCAAAGGAGCAGGGCTTGGGCTCGAGAGGGGTGGTATACTCCTTGATCGCCACGCGACCGTCTTGCTTCACGCTGATCATGTTCGCACGTGGGAGCTCGTGGACATCTTCGCTGTCCACCTCCATGACGCTCATGAGCGGCACGCGCTCACTAGCAACGGCGAGGTACTCATCGTTGAGGATATAGTGGCAGGGGCGGATGCCGTGCGGGTCGCGCAGGCAGAAGAAATCGCCATTGCCTACAGCTCCCATGATGCAGAAGCCGCCGTCCCATGCCTGAGCCGCCTTGCCGACGATGTCGTACATGTCGAGGCGCTCAGAGATCTTGTGAGGGATGTCCTTGCCTGAGATATCGGAGCGCAGCTCGCGGTAGATGTCCGTGTGTGCCTCATCGAGGTAGTAGCCTATCTCCTCGAGCACGGTCTGTGTGTCGGTGCCAAAGATGGGGTGCTGGCCGCGGTTGATGAGTCGCTGGTTGAGCTCGGGCGTGTTCGTCATGTTGAAGTTGCCCAGCACCATGAGTGTGCGTGTCGACCAGTTCGTGCGGCGCACGTAGGGATGGCAGCTGCCTTCGTCAAAGAGACCACTCGTGCCGTAGCGGAGGTGTCCCATGAGGATCTCGCCGCCGAAGTTGAAGTGGTGCTTGTAGCTGTCGGCGTCTTCTAGCAATACCTCGCCGCGCTCGCGCATGTGGCGTAGGTTACGCTGCTGTCCGTTGAAGATGTTGCCCAGAGCTGTGTTCGGCGTCGCGTTGCGCTGGCGGAAGAGGTAGGGCTGGCCCAGGGGCATGTTGAGCTTGATGCAGCCGATGCCTGCGCCGTCCTGACCGCGATTGTGCTGCTTTTCCATGAGGAGGAAAAGCTTGTTGAACGCCCAGTCCGCTGAGCCGTACTTTTCTACAAAGTAGGAAAGAGGCTTCAGCAGACGGATAGCGGCGACACCGCACTCATGTTGGAGAGTATCTGATATGATGAGTTATCTCAGGAAAAGAGAAAGAGGATAAGGGTAGGGGCTGATCTTATTGGGCGATCTCAACGGTGATACCCGCGCCGTCACGCAGTGTGCCGATGACGACACCGCCTGGACCTGCCTTGAGCGCCTGCTCGACGTCCTCGGGCTTTACAATGCTCACCCAGCCTATACCCATGTTGAAGGTATGGAAGCGGTTCTCCGCATCGACGTGCTCGAGTACTTTCTGCGCAGGGACATTGTCCCAGTAGGGGATGGTGAGGTCTGCGCCACGATCGCCGAGGAAGCGCTCGAGGTTCTCAGGCAGACCACCGCCCGTGCGGGGGGCGGCGGCCGGTGGCGTGACGCCCATCGCGCGCATATCGGTGACGACATCGTAGTAGAGGCGCGTGGGGGCGAGTAGCTCGCGCAGCTCCTGCTCCGTGAGTACATCGGGCTGCTGCTTG
The DNA here is from genome assembly GCA_964371115.1 of uncultured Akkermansia sp. Lineage (GTDB taxonomy): Bacteria > Verrucomicrobiota > Verrucomicrobiia > Verrucomicrobiales > Akkermansiaceae > Akkermansia. The sequence continues at coordinate 1,996 of CAYJLP010000001.1, forward strand.
AGCGCGCGGCGCACGAGGCTCCACCCATTCGCATGGAAGCCATCGCTGGGGTAGCCGATGAAGACATCACCTACAGCGAGTTGGCTGGGGTCGATCATCTCACTTTTCTCCACGCAGCCGATGCAGAAGCCAGCCAATTCAACGAGTCCATCGGGGACGACTCCAGGCATCTCTGCCGTTTCTCCTCCTGCGAGGATGCACTTGCAGCTCTCGAGGTAGTCGCACATGCCAGCGACGAGGCGTGTGATGCGCGTGCGCTCCTTTTCGAGATTGGAGATACCGAGGTAGTCGAGGAAGAGGAGGGGATCGCCCCCCGTCGTGAGGATGTCATTGACATTCATCGCGACGAGGTCTTTGCCCGCGACCTCGAGCATATCGAGTTCAAAGAGAGTCTCAGTCTTGGTGCCTACGCCATCTGTCCCCGTGACCATGACGGGCTCTTTGTAGGATGAGAGGTCATAAGCGGCAGCAAAGAGACCAAAGGCATTGCACAGTTGACGTGCCTGCTGGGTTCTCTTGACATGCGCGCTGATGTCTTTGACGAAGGACTGCGCCTCTATAGTATCGACGCCGGATTGTTTGTACGTAAGCTTGCCAGACATAGAAGAATCTTGCATAAAACTGCTCGAGCATCATACCTGAGAGTCACCACTTTGGCAAGCCGTATTTTTGTCCGTGAGATCAATGAACTTCATGATTCGATCTGCTTCCACTGCATGACATGTGGGAGGACCTTGCGGATGATGTCTTTGATGTCCTCGTCGGAGACTGATTCCGAGACGCCGACGGGCTCGCCCCAGTAGGTGCCAATCTGGAGGTAAGCCCAGCGCTGGACGTAGCCCTTGAGCACGCGATCGATCATGTCACGCAGCGTGCGCCCTAGGTGTGCTGTCTCGATGCTCTCATGGCCGATAAAGATGTAGTAGTTGACGTGGTTGATGTGCTTGATGGGGGCGTCCTTGAGTGAGGCGGGGTAGCTCTTGGAGACGAGGCGGGTGAACGTGAGGCTGCGCCCATCCTCGAGGATGACACGTCGCTGGGTGGAGTGGAGATTGTTGTGCCCCTGCGCTGGCAGGCATCGCTCGGGGCGGTGGATGGATGAGTTCATATCACTGCCCGAGTAGACGATGGAGACCTCGACGGGGGGGCGGCGGTCGCCATTGGAGGGGACGTAGCGCGCCTTGCTGAATCGGGTGTCGGCGGCGAGAGCACCGCGCTCTTTGTCGCTTTCCTGGATTTTTTCCCCATACCAGCCTGTGACGGTGTAGTTGATGGGTAGGTCGGGGAGGATGGCTGATTCCTTCAGCGCGATGTCCTTGGGCAGGAGGTAGATGAGACTGAAGATACCCGCGATGAGGAGGGG
>CAYJLP010000001.1:3368-33521 GCA_964371115.1 uncultured Akkermansia sp.
AAAGGAGGAAAAGATTTTCATATTTTTCTTCTATGCAAATTAATTTAGGCGTCTGGGGAGGAGTCGGTGGAGTGATCGAGGTTCTGCTTGCGCACGACGACGCGGCGACGCTTGAGGAAGGGGATCTCGCCCGCGAGTAACCCGTGGAGGACGGCGAGGCCGAACATGCTGGCGGGGAAGAAGAAGATGAGTCCTGACCAGTCATGCCAGGTCTTGCTCGCGAAGGCGGGGTTGATGTATTCAGCGCAGATAAAGATACTCGACACGCGGAAGCCATTGCCGATGATGGAGATGGGTAGAGCGCTGAGGGCGAGGATGACGCGTTTCCACCAGCTGAGTCCCGTGGCGAGGTAGGCCCAGCAGAATGAAATCATCAGCAGTGCCATCAGCGAGCGTATGCCCGAGCAGCCACCCGCGATGCTGTAGGTATCCCAATTCCCCGAGGCGGAGGTGATGTTGGTGCCATCCATGATGGTGTCTACTCCAAAGAGGCTCGCGCCCATGTGGGCAAGCTCCGTGGCGAGCAGCTGGAGTCCCACCGTAGCCTGCTGAAAGCCAGGCAGCGGGATACTCATCCAGAGGAAAAGCAGGGGGAAGGCGCTGCGCAGCATCATCTGCCATCCCCAGTAGAACCAGGTCAGCCCCATGAGGATGAGCGGCAGCGCACCGATGGCGACACGCCCCTGCTGCGTGCGTACGGAGAGTACGCAGAGTAGACAGCCGATAGCGATGAGCCAGAGCCCCTTGTAGGAGCTCTGCTTGGGCACATTCTTGCTGTGTACCCAGGCGTGACCCAGCATGTAGAGGCTGAGGATGGGAACGAGTCCGCCATGCTCGTAGTCTGTCTCAGGATTCCACGAGCTCTCCAGCCACGCAAAGGCACTATGGTAGCCCGCGCTGAAGGCTTCATAGTATCCCATAAAGTAAAAGAGGAGGGCTAGTGAGCAGAGTAGAGATAGCCAACCTATTAGTGATAAGTTGGATGTGTGATTTGGTGTGAAGTTATCTTGCATCATATTTGAGAAGGTTCAGAAAAAAAACGCGACTTAGGCTCTTTTTAGTATTGATATTTTCGTCAAAATGTCAAGAATAGACCTGACCCCTTCCTAACTTGATATATGAAAATCATCAGTGGTACAGCACACCCTCAGCTCGCCCAAGACATCGCCTCTGTCATGGGACTCCCTCTTTGTGAAGCCAAAGTAACAACCTTCCCCGATGGTGAGAGCTTTGTGCAGATCGACGAGTCAATGCGTGGCGAGGACGTCTTCATCGTCCAGCCCACCTGCCCTCCTACCAATCATAATCTGATGGAGCTGCTCGTCATGGTGGACGCTGTACGCCGCGCTAGCGCGGAGCGTATCACGGCGGTCATGCCCTTCTACGGCTATGCGCGTCAGGATCGCAAGGACAAGCCCCGCGTCCCCATCACCGCCAAGCTCGTGGCGAATCTCCTCACGGCAGCTGGTGTTAATCGTGTCCTCACGATGGACCTCCACGCGGCTCAGATCCAAGGATTTTTTGAAATCCCCGTCGATCATCTGCACTCGGTGCCCGTCCTCATCAAGCATCTCAAGGAGAACTATGTGAAGGATACAAAGAACCTCGTCGTCGTCTCCCCCGACATCGGAGGCGTGAAGAATGCGAAGATCTATGCGAATATCCTCGGCACGGAACTCGCCATTGTCGCCAAGCAGCGCATCTCCGCTACAGAGGTGGACGCCCACGCGGTCATCGGTAATGTCGCTGGCAAGGATGTCCTCATGGTGGACGATATGACGGAGTCGGGCGGTACGCTCTGCGCTGCTGCTGAGATTCTCAAGCTGCACGGCGCGGCTCGCATCTTCGCCGGTGTCTCCCACGGCGTACTCAATGAGGTCGCGCGTACGCGTTTGGCGAATAGCTCCATTGAGCGTCTCCTCTCCTCGGACTCCGTGCCTATGGCCTTTGGCGATCTCGTCGATACCGTCTCTATCGCCCCCCTCTTTGCGCAGGCGATTCAGAATATCAATGCGAATGACTCCGTTTCGCATCTCTTTGATATCTAATAGAAGAATAAATAATTTTTGCGGCTTTCTCGAGATTCGATCTCGAGAAAGCCATTTTTGTGTACGCGCCGCATGCGAAGAGGGGAGCCATCGCTGTGATGGCTCCCCTCTGAGATGTTGTCTAGATTACTGTTCGCGCTTTTTAGAGCGTGAGGCCGAGCTGCTCGGGCAGCGCGCTGCGTGGACGCTCGGTGAGGATGTCGCCGCCATGGCTACCGACGGCAACGGTATGCTCGAAGTGAGCCGCGTGGCTCCCATCGCGCGTGACGATGGTCCATTCATCATCGAGAACGCGGATCGCCGCCTTGCCCAGTGTGACCATGGGCTCAATCGCGAGCACCATGCCGCGCTTGAGGCGTGGGAGCTTGTAATTGGGGCGGAAGTTGGGCACCTGTGGCTCCTCATGCAGCTTGCGCCCGATGCCGTGACCGACCATCTCGCGCACGATGCCGAGTTTGTACTGCTTGATATAGTCTTCTATTGCGCCGCAGACATCCATGAGGGAGGCGCCGTGCTTTGCCTCGGCGATGCCGCGGTAGAGGGATTCTTCGGTGACAGCGAGGAGGCGTCGCGCCTCTTCGCTCGCCTTGTCAGGACCGCCGACACAGACCGTGAGGGCATTGTCTCCGTACCATCCATCGACGATTGCCCCTGTGTCGAGGCTGACGAGATCGCCGTCACGCAGCACACGTGCGCCGCCTATGCCGTGGACGACCTCTTCATTCACCGAGATGCAGAGCTGACCAGGGAAGCCGCCGTAGCCGAGGAAGGCGTTCCCGCAGCCCTCGCGTGCGAAGAGCTCCGCGACGTAGGTGTCGAGCTCGCCTGTCGTGATGCCAGCACGGACATAGGCTTGGGCGTCCATGAGGATGCGGGCTGAGACTTCTGCGGCGCGGCGCAGCTTACTTATTTCATTAGGATTGCGGACAGGGATACGTTCAGCCATGATAGGAATGTGTTTACTGCGGTCAAGTATAGCAAAGTAGGCGCAAATGGCAAGGGCGAACTCCTCGGCACGTCGCTTTCTTTAGTACGTGTGAAATACGCGTTGAAATGTTATATGCGTTGTAAGACTGTGCAGATTAAAAAATCTCTATAAGTGTATTATTATTCGTGCGTAAGTTGATAGTAAAATGTGTCAAAGAGCAGAATTTAGCTTGATTGCTGTCGTGGTTGTGGTATATACTTTGTTAGACGTCAAATGACGCCTTTATTTAGAAAATAATATCTAACACCCATGAAAATATTAAATCCTACTTTAAGAAAAGCATTGTCTCAGTCACTGACCAAGCCGACTCAATACGCCGCAGTGAGTCTTACACTCGTTGCGCACGCGGGGGCCTTTGCCGAGGGGGCGACAAGTGCGAGCTCCATCTACGATGATGTCCCGAGCGATCCTATTACGGTGAACTACCACGCGACGCAGACAGGCGCGAACACTGCCGTGCAACTCAAACCCTCTTCCTATGTCGAGGAGGAGGGGGTGTTGCTCTATCATCCGCTCTCAGGCTCGATTAACGTGAGCTCGGCGAACGATGATACAGGCTCAAAATCGATCACCGCTCTCTATCTGGAATACAGTAGTGCCACGCGGCTCCTCCCTCTCAAAGATCTGACCATCATGCTAGGAGCATCCGATGCCCCCATCACCGATGGCAGTATCTATGCAATCACAGGCAAGAATAACTACCCTCTGGATCTGCTCAATACAGATATCACGATTCATTCCCACGCAAGTAAATCGGGGGCGAATCTCTTTGGCCTCTCATGGGGGGCGGGCAACCTCGGGCTCGCACCCACGATAGGCACCGTGGATGCTGATAGCTCGATCTACATCAAAGACCATAGCGGGAAGGTCGCCCGCTCTGTCGGTATCTTGGCCGAGACTATAGAAAACTACCACGGCACTATCGTCATGGATGTGAACTCAGGCGGCAATCTTCATCAGAGCGCGGGCATGCGTATATTCAACGGACAAGCTACTTCGACCTATGCAGGCTCCATCGAGGTGAGAAACGCCAACGTCGCCTCGGGGCTCTATCTCCATGGCTCGGCGCAGACGATTTCCTCGGACATCTCGGTAGATGCCTCCTCGCGTGGGGTGGGTATCGTACTGCTCGGCGATGAGGGTAGCGTAGGCACTATTAGCTCCACGGTATCTATCAATCAGTCATCTAGCACAGCACCTACGGAGCATGCCACAGGCATCGCCATCGAGGCGGGGCGCGTAGGCACTATTAGCTCCAACGTGAGCGTGCGCGGCGATGGTGACTACGTTTATGGTATCACGCTCTATAGCAATACCTACACCGACTACCTGTCGAGCCCCTCCGCGGGCATCATCGACTCCGTGGTGCAGGTCTATAGTGGCAACAGCAGCTATTCTGACCGTGTAGCCGCCGTCGTCAGTCACCTCGGCACGACCGTGGAATCAACGGGACATCAGACTGGATTTGATGAGCTACGCGGCACGATCGAGGCTACGGGGACGCACAATGCCGTTGGTCTCGACCTACGCGCAGGCTACGGCATTCCCGATGCGGAGAACGCGTCACGCCTCAACGAGAGCGGTACGATCTACGCGCAGATCTCGGCGATCACCGATGAGACCTATGTGCGCTACCCCGATACACCATGGGAAAATGAGTCCACAGGTGAGAGCGTCGCCTACCTCAACGGCGATCGCAGCGTGATGCACAACAAGAGCACCACCGCCATCCGCGTCGACGAGCGACTCGAATCCTTTGACGACACTCTCAGTGAGAGCGAATTCTACGAGCAGACTCTCTATCATGGTGTCAATGAGGCCAAGGTCGATGTCGCCACGCTGCGATTTGGCAACGGCGCGAGTGCGACGGCGCGCGTAGGCGATAGCTACGGTGATGCCATCGCCTTTGGCGTGCGGCATTTAAAACTCACCACCGAGCATGCGAGTGATCGCGTGACGCTCGTGGGCGATATCACCTGCGTCGCAGACAGTGGCAATGTCAAGAGTGGGGGCAATATCGACGAGGTGTCGATGCGCTACCCTGATGATCCTGTCGGGGCGCTTGTCGGTGAGCGCCAGCTGAGCTTTCTGCAGGGCGACTACGACGTGAGCTCCGACTATTGGTTTGTTGATCGCGCCGCTTTAGGTGATGCGGGGCTCTCACAGACGAGTCAGGTTGTACTTCACGACTCGACATCGCTCGTGGGCACGAAGGGACTGGAGTTCCACCTCAGCTCAGTGGACAATCACAGCCAGCTCAGCATCGACAGCGGTCATACGATGACGGTCACCGAGCTCACTGAGCTCACCCTCACGCTGGATGCCGCGCTCATGAACACGGAGGAATTCCGCCTCACCGTCATTGACGGTGATATGATAGACAACATGGGCGGCACCCTCACGGTGACACTCCGCGACCTCATCCATGAGGGGACAGGAGGCCTAGCTGACGATCTCGGCTCTATCTACGTCGAGTACGATGGCAAGCAGCTCTACTCGGAGGATGGCATCGTGAGCTTCACCTATGATGGGACGGCGAGCGACCTTGTCATTGGGCGAGGAAATGCCCATGACCTCATCCCCGAGCCCAGCACGACCGCCCTGAGTCTCCTCTCATTGGCTCCGCTGCTGGCGCGCCGCCGCCGCCGTCGTGAGATCTGATGAGTATCTAGGATGTAAATGTGCTTAGTTGTACGCCCCTCCGCTCCCAATAGGTGCGTGGAGGGGCGTTATCGTACACGCGATGGAGTCTTGACAGGGGAGATCGCGTCTTGTAGTCTGCTCCCTAGAGCGTTTTCATCGAGGGCGGCCCCTGCATTTGGCATGCAGGCAAGGCGCAAACTCATGTGAACGCTCGTTGTTGTTTTGGGATAGACCTACTTCACCGCCTACGCTGGCTATAGCTTCTTCTGCCACTTGCAGCGTGCGAAGTGCCACCGCGAGCTACACCTCATCCTCAGTGCCGTGCTTGTCCTATTCTACCAGTCCTTCTTTCCACTCTCCTTCGGACGCGAGATCTGGCAATGGATGAATCTCGCCACAGTGTGCGCAGTGTATACCATTAAAAGTCCGTAGAACCTACTAAAGACCGCTATAGATCACGTATCCAGCTCTTAGATTTAAGCAAATGAGTGACTTGCGGTATAAAAAATCACTCTATATATCACCTACAGATTGAGTGATTACTAGAGGTTAAAACGATATACACAATATCTAGTGTGTTTGTGAATAATTTATATTTATAGCTGATATAGCAAGTTGTTGACTTTGAATGCTCTAAAGTTTATAATTTGTTCACACCCTTGACCGCGAGAACTTTCAATAGATCAATATCAAGAACACTTGCTCAGCTTCTCAATCACACCAAAATATGAATGACATTCAAAATAATATAGAAATTTATCTCATAAATATTGCATATCATGGAGATACACCTAGACGCGATTATTATACCATAACCCTAGTAAATGACGGTATATCTACTGATACTGTCATATGGAGTGAAGAGATGATAGCTAGTTTAATGAAGAGAAAAGGTGTTCCAGTTTATACTGCATTGCCTAGTAATAATGGTAAATACACAGTAGGTTCTGTTTGTCATCTAATGCCTAATGGGCATTTACGCACAAATTGGAACGATAGCGAAAATGATAATATAGGCGCACTTCACACTCGCCGCGTTGGGAACTGTATTGACTGGTTACTAAAGTTGGCGCTTGGGAATGAAATTTGGAAGAGTGTAATAAGTAAGTAAAATAAAACGAATGCAGACTAAATACTTTACTAATACTTACTATAGTAAAACGCGCACACATTTAAAGTCACTATAACCATGAAAGAAGAGCCCCCCAATAACAACGTCCAAGAAGTGACAGCTTCCGCTGCACGTCAAGGTATACGCGAGCAAATCAAAAACGCTCAAGCCAACATAGTTAAAGCTGTGCGTTCGAGCGAAGACAAGCCCAAATAGCTAACGTGCGCGCTCTTGCTATCCGCTTCATAGCAGTATGCAATACTGCTATGAAGTCGCTCTATATCCAGCTGCTAGTAGGCTTTTTCTTTTCGCTGCTAATCATCACACTCACCAAGATCTCAAGCTCGACCGAGATCATCACCTTTATCCGCAGCAACGGGCTAATTGCCATCCTCGCACTCCTTGCAATCAACGCGAGTACAGCTTGCTTCACCCTAGCACGCCTATGCGAGCTCGAATCCCTCATCAAGAAGCCTTATTATTTCGACCCAACCAAGAAATTACTCAGAAATGGCTTTCTTGAGCAGATCGTATCCGTCGCCGTTCTAGTCGTACTACTAGCTATCACTCCTTCTACGTGGTGGGGAGACCCCGCGTACTGGAGCATCTCCACACTCATCAACACTTTAGCCCTCGGCTGCGTCGTCCACGTTACCTACTGCACCTATGATTTCGCCATAGCCGCTATTGACTCCACTATGTCTTCGGGTGAGCACTAGCAGTTCTCCCTTTCCTACGCCAGCACTGCCCAATACTTTTCTACATCAGAAGGCTTGGGCGGTTTTTTGTAATGCTTGAGCGTCACTTGTTGGGTGGTGTGTCGCATATTTTCCAGTAACAGTCCCATATCACGGTACTTGTCAGAGTGAAAATTCGCTAAGAAACGTATAACTCGACCGAAAACGGCGTTCTATTTTGGAGCACGAAAAAGCCTTGAAGTCGTTCAACTTCAAGGCTTTCGTTAAGTACCCCCTCGCGGACTCGAACCGCGGACAAACTGATTAAGAGTCATATATGCGCAGATATAACATACTAATAATCAAAAATGAAAATTTATTTATTTATAATGTACGCACTATTGTACGCACTAAAAACACCCGAAGACATCATGAGGATTAGCCCAAGCCCGCGCCCTCGTGTAAGAGGGGCTCGTGAGCTATAATGCTCTAATGGCTGATCCGATTAAAATCAATTTTAAAGTAAACAGCAAAAAGGCAATTGGCGATATTAATAGTGTCGCCAATGCGCTCAAGACAGTCTCTGGCAGTGTTGCGACATTGCCAGAGAAAACGGACATCAATATATCTACGACTGCGCCCGAGGTGAATAAAGAGGTCGAAAAGCTCGCGACAACGCTTGATAACGTGGCTGGAGATGCGCTGCCGTCTATTGTTATTGACGTCGATCTGAGTGAGACAGTGGCGGAGATTGAGAAACTCGAAACCAAGCTTGAGGCGGTACGGAAAAAATCAAAAGAAGTAGAGAAGACCGTCCCGAAAGCAACAAGTGTTTTCACTCCTCGAAAGTTCACACTAGACGCTGACCTCAACAGGACGGCTGAAGGGTTCAATGGAGTCGCTGAAGCCGTTAAGGAGATTCCAGATCTCCCCGACTACATGCGCGACGCGGGGCAGATTGCTACTTTTGCAAGAGAAGGCGAAGTATTCAGAGAGGTCTTGTCAGAGGCTGCTGGCGCGGCGATCATTGCAGCCAAGCAGACCAACACAGCAGGTCGATCTATCGGCTTCCTTAGTGCCATGATGCTAAAAGGACGTGCAGCTGTGCGCGCTTTTGGCGTGGCGATGAAATCGGGGCTGGGGCTTGTGGGGGTTGCGCTCATTGGGATCGAGATCGTCATCTTGGGAGTGCAAAAAGGCTGGGAGAAACTAACATCTGTGCTTGGTAGGAGTAAGAATGTATACCAAGCGCAAACTCAAACTATTGCAGAGCAGGCGCAGGAGGCGGAAGAGCTCGCCAAGGAGCTTGGCAAGGTCGCCACCGAGTCCGAGCGGGCAGCCGCTCGAGAACAAGCAGAATTAAAGATACTAGCAGAAACTCAGCGAGTAACAAAGGAATACGAAAAACAAACAGCCGAGATTGACAAGCAGCTACGACTCAAGGAGTACGGGCTAGATGCTGAAGCTCAAAACATCCAGTATACATTTGAGCGCAAGAAAAACGAACTAGAGATCCGAGCCACGAACAACAACTATACTGAGCGAGAACGATCCGTTGCATTGCGGCAGCTGGAAGAGGAGCGCGATCAAGGGCTTGCAGGTGTAAGCAACCGACGCGCGCAAGAGCAACTCGACGCAGCGCGCAAGAGAGTCGACGCCGACCAAGCAGCCCTTGATAAAGCGAGAGGCGTGCAAGGTTACACTCAGCTTGGCGATTTGGATATTACTACACTCCAGAGACTGAGTGCAACTATAGGCAGCCTTAGTGATATAGCAGCACGTGATCAAGCGCGCACCAACGCCGACGATTTGACTATACAGCGAGTCTCTGGACTTCGCGCCGCCTTCGAGGGTAAAGGATCAGATGATCTCGGAGGCGATGAGTACAAGCAACTTGTAAGCATCGCCAAGAGATACGGACGAGGCGAGGAGGCGCAGGGCTTGAGCGTAGATGAGTTACAGGATTTTTTGGAATCCTTATCGTATGACGCTAAAAACGCTATACGTCAAAGAGGCGACAAAGAACTTGAAATCCAAAGACTCGGAGCGCAAGCAGGCATTGACGAGGATGACTACAGAGATGGAAACAACAACATTGATTACAAGGCGTTCGGTGCAGCTGTTGCTGCCGAGCTGAAGCTAGCTCTTGACGCGTCTCAAGAGGTAGAGCGACGCGAGCAAACGACAGCCACCTCACGTGAGAAATTGCAGGAGGCTCGACGCAATCGCGATACAGTCAGCATTAGTAACAGCCTTGCGCAAAAGCTCAGGGCGCAAGCCGCCGAGGCTGAGGACGTAGTATATTACGACAGTCAGCGCAAGGCGGCAGCGCGTCTCGATCAAGCCGACGCGCTGAGGGGTGCAGAGATCCGATACTCGGGGGCGAGCGATGATGAGCTTGAGACGCGCATCTTGGAGTTAGAAAAAAAAGCTAGCAAGCTAGAGTACGAAGGGAACACCTTTGAGTCAGAATACGTCAGGCAAGATCAAGACCTCGCTCAAGCTGAGCTTCAGTCTCGACTGAAAAAGCGCGCCGATGACATCATGAAAGATGGTGTTGTCAGTAGAAAAGAGCAGTCTCAACTTGCTGAGATTCAAAAGCAGCTTGCGACGTTAGATCCATCGACAGAGGTGGCGGAGCTCGTTCGCTCGTTTAGATCCATGGCGCAAACAAGTCTCGAGAACACTAGGCGGACTTCTCAGCAGTACAGTGAACTTCTTGTGACAGTTAAACAGCTCGATCAGCAGCTCCAGTTACTAAGTAGAGGACAGTCAAAACTCAGTGGAGGTTTGTGATTTACATTTTTTCGTCAGTTGATATAATTAACGAATGGATAAAAAATATTACTACCTCGATGATAATGAGGACGCGCAGGGCGCGTTTTCCTCCGCGCAGATATTCGGCTTTCACAACATGGGGAAAATTGACGACAACACTCGCATTGCAGAAGAGGGCTCAGATGAATGGATTGCTTATGTTGATAGTCTGTTAGCCTTAGAACACAGGGACAGCAGGGTTAGACAATCGCAGGTAGCCGCGTCACGTCGTCTTCCTACTCCTGTTAAAAAGAAGCCAATAGAGACAGATGTTTCTCTCTCAGTAGGGCTTTTAGATATAACTATGTACATCTATCTTATTATTAGTCTTATCGGTATTGTTTACGGCGCAACCGAGAAGAATTATATCATTATAGCGTCTGGCGTGATAACTCTACCAACAGCGTTGGTGTTTAAAGCATTGTCAGATGCTTTAAAAGCTTTGCGAGAAATTGGAGAACGATAAGCATTAGCCCATGCCTCTACTATTGCCCAATTATCGCACATTGTGCGATAATTGGGCATGATTTTAGATACGTCTAATCTTGACGCGCTGGATATTACGAGCGGTACTATCAACTATAATAACCTCGCGCCTGACACCTGCTCACTCACACGCGAGTACTTCGGTGCATCACCACTGGACTACGGTGATGATATCACTATCACTCGTAAGGGGGTAACTATATTTAAAGGACGAGTGAGCAGCGTGTCACAATCTGTCACTGGTGCATCAACCACCGAAAGCATTGAGGTGCAAAACGAGGTCGGCTGGATTGATCGTATCATTTACAGTGAGACGAAGCGTCGTCCGATATATGGCTATATGGTATCTCTGGCAGATACCAAGATCAAGGATGGCGCAGTAGTGCCACTCGACGAGCTGCTTCAAATCCCCTACGACTACGCGTCACCTCCTAATCTTATTCTTGACACATCAACAGGGCTGAGCGGCATTGATTATACTCCCAGCGGTCAAGAGAGCTGCTGGGGGATCATGCAGCACTTAATCTCATTGCATTCTAGCGTGCGCGCCACGCTAGACTACAGTAATAGTCGATGGAGATGGACGACACGCGAAAAGCTCTCCTCTATATCTCTAGACGCATCAAGCGGCATGCTAAGTAATGGTGCGGCATCAAAAAAAATCGCAAATATCAGCGTCAAGAAAAGAGTAGATCTGCAATATCCTGCCGTCTGCCTAACTGGAGGAGTACAGTACAACATAGGGGGCGCACCAAACACCGAGGGTGCGCTTGTGTACCATGTCACGGAGTCGCTGCTTGGCGTCGATGCCTATGGTGGCATTTCGCGATACGCGCAAGCTGCAACCAAGCAGCGAAATATAGTGAAAGGAGCGGTGTTGCCAGCAGGTCTATACGACTACAGCAAGACCGTCAACGGAAAAACCATGAGCAAATTCTTGTCCGAGTCACCCAAAATGCTAAAGTTTTTGTTGCAGCTCCAAGGGCTGGGTATCCTGAAAAAATTTTCCTCCTCGGTGAAATTTAGTGAAATCGCGCTTGAACTTATGAGCGCAGAGGATGCTTTCCCCCTCCCCGACGACGTGCCGCCTGATGAGGTCGACCCAGACGACCTCGTACCCGCTAACTACCAACTCCCAGATGGTAGTGACAGCTACGCCTCGTCATGGGCAACAGTCGCCATCTTTAAGAGTGGCAGTTTCCCTGCATCCGTTGAATCTAAGCTTAATGTATGGGGTCTACGGTGGTGTAAAGCGAAATTTAGAATGCGTCTTGCTTTAACGGTGCTCCCCGAGCAGCTAGATGACTACGATGCTCTGCTTGAGTTGTTCAATTATCGAGCCAATTACACCTCAAGCGAGGGCACAACAAAAGAGCGTCCATTTTGTCAACTAGAGTTCGATGTTGTCTTGATCAATCGCGAGCGTAAGAGCTACTATCCTGGCGACTTATCGCTGGCTGATAATGATCCTGATTACGACACTTACGAGCCTGAATTGCCCGAGTACCCCGAGTACTTGACAGCCGAGCAGCTTAAAGGTTACGCCGACGAGGTATGGAGCGAGACACGAACGCTACTATATGATGGCTCAGTTACACTCGAGGATTGTGACGCGCATCCTTGCGAGTTACTTAATAGCAAGCTATCTATCGTCAATGTAGATCATATTGGTAGCGTTCCTGCTACCCCTGTACAAAGCGTAACTTTGGATCTTGCAACTAATAATTTAACCGTACAATATGGCTCAAAAGACCCCCTTGGTATCGCCGAGCGAGTAGATTTATACAGGCAGACACGTGCTACCCTCTTAGAGGCTATGACATCCAACGATAACCCAGCAGCTCAGCAGGCAGAAGAGCCACTGGATAGCGGTATCACAGATGCGCTTGCGCCTCAGACGATCGTGCCACAAATCACGGCAGCAGTTGCAACAATGCGCTCACCTAAGGAATCAGCGCAACCGTTTACGGTTTATAGAGATGGAGGTAAAGTGTACCTTAAAGGAGGGACAAAACGCACTCTGACAGGCGATATATCTCTTGATGATCTCGATATTACTGATATCTGGAAGCCGTCGCAAAGGTGGTATATATCGACAACGCTTGACGTTGCCACGGGCAAATACACAATAAAACCGCGTTACTCCACCGACTCATGACACCCGAGCCAATAAATCCAGCCCCTGAGCGTTGGGCGTGGGGAGCGGGCGCATTTTATGACCTCGTGCCTTTTGATGACTACTCTGGGCAGTCTAGCGACATTGGCTTGCCATCACCAAGCGCGCCTCCTCAGCGAGCCCTTATGCCGTTACTTGGCAACTTCAAGGACGCCCCCGAGGGTGGCTGGACGCACGTTGAGACCCTTGACGTGCTTGGTACAAGAAACTACCTATTTGCCGTCTTTGACAACGGGCGTCTATATCTCAAAGCGACGACCATAAAGCCCGAGAGCTTAGCCCCGAGCGCGTACTGGGGCGAGCCCGAGGAGGTGGAGCAAGACACGCCAATCATCAGTCAGTCGGATGATTTGCTTGCGATTACATCTTACTCAATTGATTTAGGATTACAGCTTGCGTACCACGGCACGCGCGACCGCCTGTTAAAAGAGGGTGACAAGTGGCTGGTTGATGCGCCTTGGGATATCCTTGCAATTATCCCCTCAGGCGGCATCGCTGTCACATTATGGGCGGTGCAACTCGACGGCTATCTAGCTATTGTTGCTAGTTACGGCAGCGAGTTTAGTGATCAGTCGCGCTGGACGTGGGCAACTCAGTCATTGCCAGTGCAGGCGTGCCCCCCGCCTTGGGGGGATGCTGAGCCCGCTAGACGTACGTCAACGGAGCTGCCTTACGACCCCCTAGAGACATCGCCGAGGTACATAGCTCACCAGTTTGGCATCCCACGACTCATTACAGATGAGGTTATTAGTGACACTCAAGCACTGGCTGCTATACATCAGAGCGTGCCAGTGTTACCGCCCTCTACAGAGTGCGTATTTTATTTGAACGGCAGCAATCAGCGCGTGTGCGTCCAAATTATCAACGGTCTCTTTAATCGAACTAACGTTAACTTATTACAGACAAATACAGCGATATACGGAAAATGAAAAAACCAATATACAACCCATCGGCTCAAGACAAATTCAATGATTGGATTCTTGACGATCTATCACCAGAAAACCTTGTCAATCTGCGTGACTCCATCTTGTCAGGCGAGACTTATCTTATTGATTCGCTCTACAGGACAATGAATCACCGCTGGCCAGCACTTCAAAAATGCCTCAGCGAAAAAGCATCAGCCGTCGAGCGGCTGATCTACTCCGTAATTCCGTGGGCAGCGAACAACGAAAAACCCACGCCGCTCGCGCAAGATCTCGCTGGGTTGATCGACGATTCTCTCTTCTCGACAGCAGAGAAGCACCTCGGGGAATGGGAACTCAGCTTTAGCGAGTTAATCAACGCCTTAACCTACACATTGGCACGCGGAACATGCGTGTTCCGCATCAACTGGAAATACAACGCATCAGCGCGCGCGTGGCTACCTAGTAGCTACACGCCAGTACTGCCTCAGTACTACGGCTGGAGTGTCAACAATAACGAACCTGACAAGCTTCTGTTCTACCCTCGGGGTATCAATGGCGGTCGCTCTCTGATCGCAGAAGGCGCAGGACAGGAATTCAGCAAAGATGACTTCATCGTCTCGATGTCTCAAAGAGGCGTAGATCATCCCATATTCAATGCGCAACTATACTCACTGGTTGGGTATTTTGGCGCGTCAATGCACGGCTTGGCTTGGTACATGCAATATACAGAGATATTCGGCGTTCCGTTCCGTCACCTAAAGGTGAGATCAGAAAACGACATCGCCGAGGCTGAGCGACTGTTCCAGACCTACGGCACAGCCTCCTACGCCGTGACAACTAAAGGCACAGAACTCGAAATTCACAACGCAGCTGGAGGGGCTCAGGCTCTCCCTCAGCACTCGCTGTTGAGTATTGCCGATGCGCAGTGTGAAAAACTCATCCTCGGGCAAACGCTCACTAGTTCACAAGGCGACAAAGGAAGTCAAGCCTTGGGTACAGTGCACAATTCCGTGCGTGAGGACTTCCTTGAGGCCGCTGCGAAGATGGTGGTGGATGTGATCAACACACAGCTCATCCCTGCCATCGTGAGGAAAAACTATGGCTCAGTTCAGCTTTCTCAGCTCCCTCGTCTCGACTTCAAGACACCTGGGAAAAAGTACGACCTTCAGCGAGTAGACTACGTAGGAAAACTCACCGAGATGGGCGTGCAGTTGAGTGAATACTGGGTCTACGACTTCCTAGATCTGCCCATGCCAGAAGAAGGAGCAAAGCTCTTCCAAGGGCGCGCTATTGACGGGAGTATTCTTGACGACATCCAAGCGGCGCGTGCGAATCGCCGCCCAAAACTACCGCCCTCTCCGTAGCTGCTGGCGTACGAGAGAGGGCGCAGGAAACCGCGCGCACCGCGTTTGAGAACTATGTGAAAGATCCTATCGCTGACCTGATCAAGCAGCTGGAAGAAGGCGAAGAATGGACGACAGAAAAGCTGAATGCCCTTGTTGACTCGCTCCAATTTAATGATAGACAACTAGCTTATGCCATGGAGGCGCAGGAAATGGAATCACTCCTTATTGGCGCAGGCGAGGAGCTGGGCGATTTAGAGCAGACCTCCTGACCTCCGCTTCATCAGGGGCGCAGATCGAGCCACCGCTTGCGTGTTTTGCAGCGGTGGCTTCCAGTATCGCTGACTCCACCAAGCAAGAACGATAGCATCGGCTAAGTCGGGAGATTTTAGCCCTCGTTTTTTCATTGCCTCCTTTTTCTCGCACCCGAGCAGCCCTTTTCCTCCAACAAGATCTTGCTGGCGCGTGGTGAGCTGAGAGAAGGCTTCTGGGGTGATTCCAAGTAGCACTACCTCTTTTCGCCTGACGGCAGCTGCGAATCCGAACCAAGCATCAGCATTCAGGTTGCTGTAGTAGTCAGGTTCTTCGGATTTCGTCCCACCCAAGAAGGGACTCATGTAAAATCCCTCATCTTCCATGTCCTGCACGACCCACTTGCCCGCGCCTGACGCATCCCCCCATGCGTCACCCTCCTTGACTCTGTTCTCTTGACACCACTTCACGTGGCGACGGCGCGAACGCACCGTGTTACTGTCTCGCCAGTGCTCTTCGAGGGTGATGACGTTTCCCTCGCGCGACGCGATAGCGTCTTCATCGCCACCTGCGGCAAAGTCATGCCCGCTTGTCTTGTACCCCGTGCCGTAATGAGCAGCAGGGGGGTTATCAATGCACTCGCGCAAGTCCGCAGGGCTGAGTATGAGGTTGCCGTCTCCCTCCGTCCAGTCAGCGAGGATCTGCGAGCGGTACTGACTGGACTTCTCGCCATGCTTGAGGCGCATATCATCAATCATGGATGATGGGATATGTGGACAATCAAAAGCCGTTGCCTTGACCGTGTGGAAAAGGGATCGCTCCTCGTGAAAGCAGCGAAAATGCTGACCACTCGCGCCACCTGGTGACGACGCGTAGAGAAGAAAATCAGGATAGCAGCGGTCGAAGGCGAAGAATATTCCATCATCGACCGTCTTGGCTTCGTCGGCGATGATCATTAGAGGCGAGTCTTCACCCTTTGAGTGCCATCCTTCCGCTTTTCCTGCATCGGTGGCGGAGAAGCCCACCGCTCGCCCTCCTTCTCTTGTCGAGATCTCCGTGCCTTTGGGTTGGAATTGCAGATTAGGAAGCCGTCGAGCATGTCGGCGCATGGATGGCCAGAGCTGACCGCTCACCTGACGGTATACGCCCGATGTAACAACGAGCGTGCCCTGTGGGTAGCGTGTCAAGAACCAGAGTGCCAGAGGGGCTATACATCCATCAGTTTTCCCCGAGCCGTTAGCCGCGACAAGAGCCGTTTTTTTGCCCATGGCGACCGCTTCCATGACCTCGGCTTGCCAAGAGTAGGGGGAAAGCCCGAGAACGCCAATAGCGAACGCTACGGGCGATATTGTGTAAGCGTTGAGCATAACAAAAACCGCCCGCCGTTGCGGGCGAGCGGTGAAAAATGGTGCATTGAAACTTGTTAGGGGGTTTCAGCGGCAGGGACTGCCGACCCATCGAGATAATGGAATCGCTTTTGCTTGTTGTACGCGGAGGGGATGACTTCCATGATGAGAGTGGGGCGAATATTGGCATTCGTCTCTTCGAGATCACCGTCAAGGCGCAATTCACAATACACGTACTGCTCGGCGATCTTGTTGCGGGTGTTGTTGTCGTACTTGGTCATCTTCACCCAGACGTATTTACCCATGTTGTTAGTGGTAAACATGGGGTAGAAGCCATCATCGTCGGGGATACCTCCGTTTCGGTAGGCGATCGACCACATGAGCTCGGTATACTCGCGGCAGACCGCCGTGAAGTTCGTTGTCTTCGCAGTGGTGTTCTTCTGCTCCGTGAAGACAAGAGCAGCGATAGCGAAATAATCAAAAGCGTCATCCGTTGTCTCGGTGCCCATTTTTACCGATCCAGCTTGAGCGAGCGGCTGCCAAGGGGCGTCCGTGATGGTCTGAATGTCGGTGTTTTCGGTGTAGCCGTTTAGTTCAGCGTCCACAATCTCGATAGTAGTACCGAGTTTGATTTGCTTGAGTTTTTCAGGGGTGATTGGTGCGTAGGGAGGCATAACTATATGTAGATATTGTAGTCACACTTGAATGTAACTCTATTGATAAGGATTGATGTCGTTGTTTGCTCCATCCCCGTAGCGTAGATTTCATCGTACGGCACGTAGGGATCTGAGCCTAGTTGTGAGGGATTGAATTTATGGATGAGTTTGTAGATTTGCTCTGCAACTTCCGCGCCTGAGCGCGTCGAAGTGGCTATATTGGTGCCAATTTCAACTGAGAAGGCGAGTGTATGATTGTCTGGATTGTCATTCGTGGGAGAATTGCGAATCACTGGACGAGTGATCACGCAGGCGATACCCAGAGTATTGAGTTTAGCTTTGATCTCGTTGTCCAGTGACGGCGTATAGTTGATGATGATGTCATCGGGGGTGAAAATACCCGCCTCGACGATTTTATCACGCACCTTCTCGGCTATTGATAGGAGGTAACTCATAGCTTGCTGTAGTCTCGCTTAGGATTGCCACCGAAAGCCATAGCCTCAGCAGGCTCAGTAACTCCCTCTTCCGCATCAAAGCTCACCACGGAGTCACCGCGTGCAACCGCTTCTAGGTGGCGCAGCGCGTCACTATACGCGGTCGAGCGTGGTGAGCCCGTGGTGATATCGGCGATGGCGTTACCTGGCAACGTAGAGAGCACTGTGTAGCGTATCATCGCCAAGGCGGCAGCTACGCATTCTTCAGGAACTGCGCTCACGCCCGTCTTGATGCGGGGAACGCTCCAAGGGGAGGCGTTGACGTACGAGTTCACCTTGTCGCACTGCTCCTCGATAATGCTGAGGTACACATCATCAGCGATAGGATACGCCGAGACTTCGCTCATGACTAGCGATTCTTTGACACGCTCAATCTCTATTTTCTTGATTGCCATGTTTTTTTACTTTCAGCGAGATAAAAGCCTTGCCTTTCGTGGCCTGTGTCGACTTGTCAACGTAAGCGCGGACGTACATTGGAGAGGTGGCGAGAGGTACACAGATCCCGTCCTTGTTCTCTTGCGTCCCAGAGAGCATGACTAAATCACCCCATAGCTGCTTATCCTTGCTCACCTGTATAGAGACGTGAACGAGCCCATCAGCCCCAACCCAGCGAACACAAAGTACGCTGGGTTGGGACACGCGAAAGACACGAGAGGCGTGAGGTAGTCCTTTCTGGGCTAGATCAAGCATAGCTATACACCTACAGCGAGTCGAATACCGTCTACACCTGCACTGATGCGTACGAAGCGAGCCGTACCTGCTGGCGCGCGGAATGGGTAGGAATCTTCATCGTCTGCGCCAATAGTGACGCTAACGTAATCTGTCCATGTCGCGCCGTCGTCGCTCTGCTCGATGGTGACTGTGCCGCCGCTGCCGCTCATGCGTTTGAGCCAGAGGGTGATGTTGTCTAGTCCACCAGCCTGAAGCAGGTCGAGTGAATCAGAGGCGTTGCCGCCTGCGGTGGTTACCATGAGAGCCGCATCGAGACGACCGTGTGTGATTGGTTGCATTTTTCGTTATTCCTTTCTATTGTTACATCGTGCCGCGCACGGGTTGACGCTTGATTTCATTTTCGGCAGCCTTGGCCTTGATGTACGCGTCCGTTTCATCATCAAAGATAGAGGTGGTCGAGATGATCTGCATCCCGAGATAGGTCATATTGCGACCTACCGCGACAGCCTCGCCTGATCCGCTATCAATCTGGATGCGACCGTTGGCACGTCTCCACATCTGCAAGGAGTGATAGGCGGTGCGAGAGCACATGATGATGTATTTCGCACCGTTGGGTAGACACTGCTCAGCCTTGGCCAGTAGGTCATCCGTAAGGGGATTCTCCGCCGAGATGTTCTTGATGCGGGCGCAGGCGGTTGGGTTAACAAGCGCGAGTCCTGCCTTGGCGTTCATGGGGCGCACGACCGCGTTCATCATTCCGCCGTCGGCGGCCTGTACAATCTCCTCGCGCTGCGTGCCGAAAGACATCACTTTTCCGTTCCCCCAGAATTGGTAAGCGTACTTGTTTCCAAGGCAAAGCAGGATCGCCGAGGTGCCCTTGTTGTCTGCTTGGGCTGTCTTGAGGTTGGCGGGGGTCTGTAACCACTCGTCGGTGTATGCGGGATTGGCAGAGATAGTTTGGAAGTCGTCCATTTGCTGGATGAGCCCAGGGAAGCCCTTCTCGTCAAATTTTGTACCGTAGATATTCTGCCAGCCGAGTGACTGCAAGCCACCCTCTCCATGAGCAAGGACGGCTTCACGCATCACTTCTGCGCGACCGCTCCCCTCGGGATCGTCTGCCACCTGCACATCGACAGCGATGATACTGTCAAGGTTGTAGGCTTCAACGATTCCAGTCTTGTACTTGGCCTTGCTGGTGGGAATACCGCCGTTCGCGTAGCGAAAGCGGAGGCGGGGAAGCCCCGTACGCAGATTCAGGCGGCGCACCGTGCCCTTGATCGTTACGGAAGGGATGAGCTTGAGCTCGGGCGCGAACTCTCCCACTCCGTCAACGATGGTAGGAACACCGTTCGTGCCCGAGCGTTGCGCGAGCTCCAGTAGAGTTGTATAGGTCATTGTGTTATCAGTGTTGGATATTATTTACCGCAGTCGTCAAGGAGCTTGTCATAATCGCTCTTCTGAAGAGTATTTGGCCCGTCGCCCATCACGGGAGCAGTCGGCGCAGGAATATCCATGAGGGCAGCCTGCGCATTGGCGCAGTCAGCATCATACAACGCGCCCCAGCGTTCGAGCGAGGCGGTATCCTTGGGCGCGATGCGTCCCGAGGAGCACGCGAGGTCAAGGAAAGCTTGCTTGTTGTCTTCGTGTTGCTTCTTGGAGATCGCGGATTGTTCTTCGAGCTGAGCGCGCAGAGTCGCGTTTTCGTCTTCGAGGCGACCACGCGACGCTTCTGCATCGTCCACCTTCTTCTTGAGCTCTTCGCTCTCTGTCTTGAGCGCGCTTCGCTTCTTGGTTTCAGCCACGAGGGCAGCCTTGATAGCATCGTCGTCGGATTCTGGGGGCAACCCCAGTAGTTGAATAATAAGTTCTTTCATTTTGTTATCAGGGGCACTCGCTCCCTTTTTTCTATTATCCTCCTCTTTCTTATCACGATCAAGAGCGAGCTCATGGGCTAATTCTCGCGAGCATGCAAGATCGAAAACCTCCACATTCTCACGACTGGCTGCGATCACATCAGGCATGGAAAGGAATGCAGGTTCATTCACGAGAGACCCTACTTCTGCGCCCTTATTAGCAGGAATGCCGACAATCTGTCTTGACTCCTTAGCCACGCTCACGCAAGGGGAGAAGCTCGCGTAATCACCTCCGTTCACCGCCGTCTTGCCTGCGTTCGTCCAGTCAACATCGAGCATGATCCCTTTGTCATTGTTCCAGCTGAACCGCTTTGCTACGAATGAGCGCGCCCCTCGTTGGTGGTCGAAATAACCGCACGGAGTGAGCTTCTCGCCTCGCTTCTCCTCAAGCGAGGCGTTGAGCCGCTCGACGGCTGACGCTTCGACATCGACCGTGATTATTTTTTGCTTGCCGCTGACAGTGCAGCAGATTTCGTGTCTCCCCTTAGGGGCAAATACAATAGTACTCATTTCTTTGTTTCTCTATCAATATATAAGTTAATTCTGGATAAAATAGGCTCTTCGAGCTCCTCGGCGTCGGGAATGGCCTTGCGTCCCGCTCGCTCGAATAAAGGGCGTATGGTGACCGACTTCTTGAACACATACGCCATCACGGGCGGCGCATCCTCGGCGCGCTTGAATAAAAGCCCACCCTTTGCAGGGAATAGCTTGTGACCTGTTTCCTCTTCGAACTGTTTAGCAGGGCGCGCGTGAGCTTCAGGAGTGACGGGAATCGTTAAAAATCGCGCTCTTTTAGGTGTAATTGTCCGTCCATGAATGAAGTTACCCAATCCCCATTGCTCTTCCGTGTCCCCCATGAAGGCTATAGAAAAGCCGTCGTCGCCAGTCGCGACATTAGCCTTCTCCCATCCCTTCGCGACTTGACGCGCCCAGCCTGTATCCTTGCGTCCTGCGCCATGAGTAGAAAGTGAAGGATTGTCGAACCATTTGTCACCACGTGTTCTATACCACTCCTCGATGAGCGTATGAGCGACTGGCGCGAAACGTCGCGGCACGCCGCTTATTAAAGCAGGGAGCGTGTCACCGACAGTCCTAAGCGCGCTATCTGCGCTGATGTTGATCTCAATCCTCATGACTGCACATGAAATCGTAGGTTATCCACACGCGCGCCGCGCCTGACGGAGATCTGCCTTGGATAGTCGAGACTTTGGCAATCCCTGCGCTGTTATAGGTCAGCGCACCGATAGAGAGCGGCGCGATCTTGCTTTGCCGTCTCTTCGTCTTGATCTCGATGATGTGAGCCACCGCCGCCGATGGCGACGGAAAATCACGAACGACGGTGATGGAAAAAGAGCCCTCGCTATTGCCGTAGCTGCGCAGCAGCGAATAATCAGCACCAATGCGGGCTGAGCTAGTTATATTATAGCTCTCGCTCGTTGAGATGCTATTCTCGTCAACGATCTCCCCGATCGAGATCAGGTACTCACCATCGAAAACTACGGCAATGTCGCTTTGGTGCATTATTTAATAGAGGGTGAACTCAATGTGCATGTAGTCGCGATCGTTGAAGAGCCCAAAGGGGCGCGCCCCCACGCTCATCCACGCGATCCACCAGAAGTCGTACTCAGGCGCGGCGAATCGAGCCTTGCTCCCGCGTGTGCGGTTGCCGTTGTGCGCCGCGTCGAAGTCGAGCGCGATTGCCCAAGCGTGCATGCTGGTGCTCTTGCCTCCGCGTACACGGCGATTGTTATAGCAGCCATCATAGCGATCAAGCCCGAGCGCGTGGATGCGCTCGCGTCCATAATAATCCAGTACGCGCTTGAGCGCGGTGGCAACATAGGGCGCAATCTCGGCATGTACGCCGATGACCTTGATCTCATCGCCTTGATAGAACAGTGGATAAGGCGGCTCGATGCGAGTCATCTCCACGCCTCCAGCACGCCCAAAGAGCGTATAGCCTGCACGGATTGACCCCTTCCCTGGCCACGTAGGCATATTGCTCTCTCCTGCATACTCGGCGATAGCGCGGCGGGTGAGAGGTCCGATGATGCCGTCTTGGTCTGCACCGACGATCTTCTGAATACGCTTGATGATGGTTTTATTTGTCATGGCACGTGCACTTCTTGATTTCTCGCAATTCGCGACGCAGTTCTTCAATCTGCGCCTCACGCTTGTCACTGCGCTCCTTCGCCTCATCGAGGCGTTCGGTCAGCCGCTTGATCTCAGCCAAGAGGTGGCGAATGAAGATCCCAACAAAAGCCGCGCCAGTGACAACGATGCCGCCTGTAGTTAGCGTTGCGTCCGATGCTATAGCCGCAGAGCCAAGCAATCCACCACCAATAGAGCCGAGTAGATTGCTAATCATTACTTACCCTCCTTGTCTACAAAGAGCTCCACAATTCCCGAACTCGTGCGCCACGCGTTGTAAGCCTGCTCAGGCGTGATGTGAGGCATCGAGGAGCAACTGGTTTGACTCATCACGCCGAGAGTCGCCAGTGCCCCAATGACGGCACCCGTTATCACCTTTGCCCACGTGGCTGGGACTCCCCATCCAGTCAGCAATCCAGTCAAGAAACCAGCGGCTTCTTCTTTCTTGTTCTCTTCTTTCATGTTATGTTATTTTTGTTGTTTCCGTCATCGGCTTGATGACGAGAGAATCTTGTTTATCCCCCCAGAATGCCCAGCCTGCGGCTCGAACAGCGACATAGAAAGGCGCGCGACAATACCACGGCAGGAGGCGCGCAAAGGCTCTATCAGCGTCGCGTCGCGTGTACGTCAGGGTGCATCCTGACTGCCTGCTGAGCTGGTAAAGAAAGTCATGCAGAAGGCTGGCATGAAGAGTCGCTGGAGACTCTAGCCACACTGGAAGACCTGTGCATCCGTCCCAGCTGTAGCCTGCGTGGATAGTGAGTGTGGCACCGTCTGACTCCGCTAGCAACACTCCCTTGAGAGAGTAGTAGCGAGCGCGCGGTATTAAAAAACAGCACGGCGTAAAAGTTTGGCTTTTTATGGTTTTATAACTCATACCTCAGATCCCCCGAACCTGAATTTAGCAATAAACGACGCCTGACGATATCGTACATCCCAGCGACACCCGTCGAGTCCACCACGGGGCGCATATCACTTATAGTTAGGTCATTAGCCTTTTTAACTAAAACGCCGAGGACGGGGTAGATACACCAATACTCTTCATCCCTACCGACTTGACCGAGCAAGGACAGCTCGGCGTTGCTCTCTTTGTTTGATTCAGTGTAGGTATACTCTTGATTATCAACCATTAATCTTCCAAGCCGAGGGTTATACTCTATTTTATAATCATCATGCTCTTTGATGATGTCCTTAAATGCGGAGTAACCGTCACCTATACGAGTCCCTGCTGAGAGCCCCTTTGGCCAGTGAGAGTTATTTAGCACCCACAAGTCAAAGCGAGGGGCGGTACTGGGCAAGCTAACGACTATAGCTTGCGACCGCGACAGGTCAGCTGTCGATATTTTTAATACCACCGACTCAGAGCCATTAATTATAATACCTGTAGGTATTATGCAGCGACCATCGGGGATAACCGCCTTTACTGGGGTGAGGTAACCGGGCATCTCGCGCCCGCGCCCCAGCGGGTTAAGGCTCGTCGGGATCACGACGAGCCTCCCTCAAGTTTGGCCTTCTCCTGTTCCACAACGACGGCAAATTCTTCTCGGCTCCAGTTGACCGCGATGATCTCATCTATCGTCTCAGCAGCCTTGATCGAGTCCTCCAGTTTTAGCGAGTAGCCAGCCAGAGACGCATTGAGCACCTTGCCCATGAGTAGAGCCTGCGCTAGCTCGCCTGATTGCTGCTCGATGCTCACACCGCGCGCATTCGCCATCATCGCCGTCAGCTGGTCATCATCCTGCTGAGCCACCGTGATCTCCGCCTGCGTGTAGATAGCCATCGCCTCCGAGTGAGCCATATTGCAGCTCATTCGTACACTGGCAAGCTGCTGCTCGCGCACCTCCTCCAGCGGTCTCTCTGTCCAGACATCCGTGATCTGCTTCGCGGTCTCCTTGTAAGAGCGCGTGCAGTACTGATGAGGAGGAGTCTTGTCAATGTAGTGCTTGTACCCATTGGCTTCCGCGTACGCCTCCACATAGTCAGACGTAGGGTTGCTCACATTCGGCGGCACACAGAGCACCAGCCTATCATCTATTAGCTTTGCGTAGACCTTCATAGATCACTCGTCAGGTAATGATTGATCACCGTCTCGCCCATCACCGTACGGATGGCAAAGAAATACCGCTTACCCGCTTCCAGCGTAGGGGCATTACCGCTCACATTATTACCGTTGCACCACGACCATGACTCAGACCAGAGCACCATAGCAGCCGCGGGGTAATCCAGAGCCAGCTCACAAGTCGCACACTCATCCGCCTCGGCGGGTAGCGTCAGCCCCGAGAGATCGAGAGCCTCGTCAGCCGTGATCGTGTACATGATTCCGCCGTTCAGCTCCATGTCATCGGGGATAGGCTTGAGCTGCAACAATCCCGATTCAAAAGGCGAAAAGCCCCCACCACCGCCTGCGATGAAAGGGGCAGGGCTAAAAAGCTCTTGAATCACATAGTCGCCTTGAGTCTCCACCTGCACGCTTGCTGTGGATGCGGTAAAATACACCTCCTGTTCATTGGAGGCGGTGGCTATGGGGTGCAGCTCTCCCGCAATCAAGCAACTGATGGTGGTTGGGGCTGTCGCGCGTAGCAGGTAACTTTTACCTGGCATTGTTCTATATTGAGTAATCATTGGTTAATTATTGAGTTGATAATGTCTACAACTTGCTTTTTATTTGGGACACGCTCGTCCGAGAGGCTCGCACCGTTATCCAGCGCGCCGATCGTAAGGATGTAATTGCCCTGTATCACCGTCCTTTGGTCGGTGCCGCCGTGCCACACTGCTAATGTGCCCTCTGGACTCAGTATGATTGAGCCGTTAATACCAGCCTCGCCGTTTGGGTCACCCACAGTCAAACTGACCTTGTCACACGTTGTTGGTACGGTAATTGTGCCGCCGTCCCACTCGCTGCTACCTCGACCTTGCGCGCCGATTATAATTGACGCCTTAAGCGCAACGATGCCGTCTTGGTATCGCACAATCACGCCGTCGCCCTGTACAGTGCTCGCAGGGGCGAGGGTAGGATCGAGTGCGATAACTCCCGAGAGTAGCAAGGTAGCGGCGTTGTTGAGCGTCATGTAGACGGCATACCCCCACTGAGTGCGCATAAGCCCAGCATCAGGCAATGAGGCGCGCACTGTCAGCTCGCTATCACTGACGCTGATAGGACAATTTACAATTTTGCCATTGAAGACAGCAGACGCGACAAAGCCCGCGCCATCAGGTAGCGCGAGCGGTTCGCCCTTATCGTCAATCAATTTGACAACAAAGGCGAACTCTGCCCCATTTGGCACAATCCAGTTCTTGACAGGAGTATTCACGCCTCTATTTTAAGGCGCGAGTGCTCTCCACTCAAGATTGCATCCGTGGGCTAATTTTGATCGTCAATACGAGCGCGCGCAGCGGCGATCGCTGCGGCAATAGTCGCGAGCTGATCCGCGTTTGACAGATCGCGGGCGGGGATTAAATCTGCGCCATTCTTGCCCGCGAGCTCGACCTTATCGGCGGCGTACCAGCCTTCCATCTTGGCGAGTTCCTGCGCTGCCGCCAGCTTGGACGGCATGGTGACTCTCTCGCTTCTCTCTGTCGCCTCGTGCGACTGACACAGAGGGGACGATGGCGACACCTCTCCGATAGGTGTTCTGAGCACTGCCGTATGGTACTCTAGCACCTCTTGACGCGTAGCCACAGCAGCGCATCGAGCAGCCTCTTGCAACTCTTTTACATAGGCTGAAACCTTACCATTTCTTAACAGGCGAGACGCGTGAGCATACGCGGCGGCATCGTTTCTCTTCGCCTTGGGGTAAGCGGCGCGATACGCCTCCGTCTGACTCTTCCCTGATGCATAAACCTCCGCAAAAAGGCGCTGCTGAGCCGACAAAGGGCGGTTACTCTTCCTCTTCATATGGGTCAACGAAATTGCTAAGGTCGTACGATTTCATTTTTCTCCTGTACTGCTTATCGTCGATAAACACCCAGCCTTCTCGCTCTTGCTTCTCCCCTAGGTATCCAGTAGCCTTGTATGATTCAGGTTGATATTTCGGGAAAAAGTGAGGGCATGTCGAGCATCTTGTCTTGGTTACAGCTGAAAAGACAGAGCAATAGTTCTTCGCCTTTACGCTGTCTGGATTTAGGACGATGTCCACACCTGTTTCTCCTTTACTGAAAATGCAGTCGTCGTAATTATTCATATTGTCTTTAATGCGTTTGTTACCTTTACAAGCATGTCGACGATGTACTTAGGCAGATCATCTCCGCGCTCGTACATCGTGAACGTCTCCGCGAAGAACTCGTGATAGTTCTTTTTTGAGTATTCCGAAATCTTGAATATATCATTGTTTCTTTTTGCTTTAGCGAATATTTTTTCTATTTCAGCGTCTAAAGCGAATCCGTTGGGTGTTTTATACATTACCTGATAATGGATAGAATGTCCATATTCGTGTGTGATAAGGTCTTTAAGAGAGATTCCCTTCTCACTAGCACCTACATTGTGTCTCTTGAAGAAATGCTCCTTTTCGTAGTACTCTAATTGTTTTCTCGCTTTTTTAATTAAATACCTCCAGCCAAAGCGATCGCCGTCATAGATTTCACCTTTTGCCTTTCGTTCCGTCCACCCAAATTCCTTTCCGAGAATCTCAAGCCTTTCGACTTGCTCTCGCGCGGCCTTCTTGGCGGCATCCATGGGAGGGAGAATGTAAGATTTCCAGCCACCAAGTCCGTGAATGCCTTCTGTTCGGTCGTTATGATTCACCTCAAGCACCATGTGATTAGCATGCGCTCCGACGCCTCCATTCTTGTCTTTGTAGCTCCCTAGCTGCACAAATGAGTCCGTAGGGTACTTTTCTTTTAGGTCGAAAAGCGTCTCATTGAACTCATCTATCGTGTCTTTGCTGACATTATCACCCCAAGTGACTCCTTTTCCGTTGCTACTGTCGAGTAGGGTCTTGGTATTCTCGATAGACTCTTCTCTTGTTTTCGCTTTTGGTAGCTTCTTGGGTTCTTTAGTCTCTTTAGGCGGAGCTTGAGGAGTAGGTGCGCTCTTTTTCTCAAGGCGTTTCTTTGTCGCATCGTCGAGTTCGAATGTCACATCACCCTTCTTGCTTGTCACCTTCGTCTTGGGTTTGATTTTAGCCTTTCCGTCGATGATGTCAACCGTTATCCCTTCCTTTTCGAGGTCGAAGACCAACTTGTCTTGCTGCTCAGGTGAGAATTCTTTGACTGATAGCTCACCTCCTGCATCTTCGTACGCGTCCGACAGCGATACGCCAAAGCGCGCCTCTCCCTCTGCGATCTTCGCACGGATATCATCGTCACTCATGCCGTCAATGACAGTTAGCATACCCTTGTCTAACTCGAAATCTTCAACGGGAATTTGAGCCATGTACGAATTATACCCGTGAGGAGTCCAGGGCTTCTCGAATCCACCAATAGAAGCGGAGTTCATCCGTGACGCCCAGAAGTCATAATCCCACTTGAAGCGCACAGCACGCTCGTACTGCACATGTAAGGGTCTCGGCTCTTTCGCCCCCGCGTGGCGCACATAGCGATAGGCAGGAGCCTCTCTGATGCGCTGAACCGTCATCTCACGTCTCCAATTCGCAAGCGAGTAAGCCTGTTCGTTGTTGACTCGAAAAATCAACTCAAGGCGATTTCGCCCCCCGAGGTTGCGAACGTCGTTATGATACGCCGCTCGCGCCTCATCATCCACGAAATCCGTTTTGTACGCCCCGTAATTCTGCAACACCCTGCGCGCTTCCGCTACGAACGCTGACGACGGCAAACCTTTCTCCAGCGTCGAGAGTAACACCTTTCGCAAGTCCTCAGTGATTGCTAGGTTAGTGACCTTCGCAGTGAAAAACGCCTTCTCCGTCATCAAAGGTGTCAACTCAGAATCGAGAGCCGACACCTTTGAGCGAAAGATTTCAAGAGCGCGAGGGATGGAAGGGGAGGGCATATTTCTATGATAAATCGTTTTGCGAGGAGAACGCAAGCTCTAAGTCATGGGCTACTTTTTACGGCGGAGCTCACGTTTTAGTTCCGCGACATCCTCATGAGAGATGTATTTTTTAGGATTTGTTCCGCTGATGTATATCCTGTTCTTGGTCGTTCGGTTTGTGAGCAGGAGCGCATCGACAACCAAGAGAGCTCTAGCTGCGGCTTCTCGGTAATCCTTGGTTCCTAGGCCTAGTTCGATTATTTGAGCCATGTCATTTTTATCGCACTTAACCGACATCCGCAGCTTATAGCCACGTGATTTATTTTGTCTCAGAATCATTGCCACTCTCCTTGCTGAAATCCCCAAGACGCTGAATACCTGACTCCCTTGTGAGTAGATCCCACTGCGCCATCATCTCCGCTTGCTGCTCTGGTGTCTGTTCCTCCGCCTCGACAGGCTTGAGCCTTTCGGCTTCCGCACGAGTTGCGCTTGAATTCTTCGGTCTCCAGCCCTTCCACTTCGCCCACGCCTCAGCATGAGCAATCACATCCCCTAGATTCTTGTAAAATCCCCCGAGCCCCATAGGACGGTAGAATGTGGTACCCTTAGGCAGCTTGGAAAAATCCGCCTTGTAGAACGCAGTCAGCAGCAAGACCACCCCCTCATCCACGCTCCACGTCTCAAAAGCCTCACGCGCCGCCTCCGCTGCCTCTTTCGGCATCAGTCGCACCTTCGCCGAGGCAGGATGAGCCCCACCGACGCGAGTGCAGAACTCCTCATAACTCCAACCTCCCACCTTGCAAACAGGTGGGGGAGTCGATGCCGTCGATCTCTCCAAATCGTCGCACTCGCCCACTACCACGGTGTCACTACCCACTACAGATTTCTTATATATATCTTTATCTTTGTCGTTGCATGCAGCGTTTTTCGTTGCGTTATCGTTGCAGGATGCAGCGTTTTTCGTTGCGTTGAGCGTTGCATCTTGCGTTGCATGATTCAATTCTGCCTTCTTGCGCGCGCGCGATTCGCGTGAGCGTTCCGTGCCGGTCTTAGGACGCTTGAGCTCATACTCAGCCTCCCTATTCTTGACGCTCTTCGCAATAGCCCTGAGGCTCTCGCCAGTTGCAATCAGCAAACCGTTCTCACTCTCAGCGAGCCATCCTACAGCAACCATGGCCTGCGCGAATCCGCGCAAGCCTAGTAGATTATTACAGGTCTTTACAGTCAGACCTGTCTCGGGTGTAGTAAGGTGTTTATGGCACCAGAACCAGAACTTCATGACATAAGCCATGGCAAATAACGGATGCTTCTTCGTAGCCTCCGCTATCGTCAGCACCTCCACCGTCTCATCCAGCTCCGTGTCAGCAGGAATCCAGCTCATAGATTCAGTATTCCTTGGGGGTGAAAGTTCATCCAGAGTGCTTCTTCTCTCTGGGTGTTGATATGGGTTCTGCCTATAGATGCGGCTCTATAGGTATAGTTCAGACCACTCTCATATAGATCAGATGGATATCCCGAAAGCATATATTTTGCATACTGGAGCTTGTTGAGC
>CAYJLP010000001.1:33531-49011 GCA_964371115.1 uncultured Akkermansia sp.
ATGCGCACATGATATTCATCGTCGATTTCATGCTTGTAGCGATGAGAAGACGTTCGTGAGCTCATCAGATAAGGTGGATCGAGGTAAAAGAGCGCATCTTTTCTGTCATAGCGGTCGATGAGCTCTAGGGCATCACAGCATTCAACGACGCAGTTCTTGAGACGCTTGGCTGCTGCCTGAATTTTCGCGGGAATGCCCGCCCACACATTCGGATAGGACTCATCTACAGCGGTCACAAAGCTTCCATGCTGTGAACCATAGCCCATGCGATTCTTGACAAGAAATCGCCGTGCCTTCTCGACCTCATCACAGTCAGAGTTATCACACGCTAGATCAAACTCGTAGCGAGAAAAAGGCGTCAGGGCTACAGCTCTGTCCAGACGGTTCGCTTGCTGAGCATTTCTCAAAACTCCGAAAAAATTGGCGACATCCGAATCCAGATCATTGATGACCTCTATATGAGATGGAGCCTTACAGAAGAATACAGCCGCTGAGCCACAAAAAGGCTCGACGTACACGCGATGGGAAGGCATGTGCTTGCAGATCCAAGGAGCGATCCGTGCCTTCCCTCCCATGCGGTTAAAAGGAAGAGACTTCATTTTTTGATATTCTTTCTATAGCACACCCTCCCACAGCCGAATAAGCTAGGATCACCAATATCTGTCCGCCATTTCATGTATCTTTCGAGCTCTTCCTTGGTGAAAAAAATGCGCTCACGTAGGCCAGTAGCAGAGCGTACGCGATAACGCTGAGCTGTGATGAATCCATCAGCGAGATCAGTCGCAAGCGTAGCATGACTCACGCCTGTAAAGTACATGGCCTGCTCTCTTGTGAACATGCTCTCTATAACCTCGTCTGTGGCGATAGGGATCATTTTTCCTGCGAGCGCAAGCACCTCACTTTGATGCCAGTAGCGTCTCTTGGTCTGCCCTCGTTTTTGCACCTCGATAAAAGAGACCTTGTCGCGACGCATGCGAACTCTTGCCGACTCCGCTAAAATATCTAGCACGCTAGCCACCTCGTCTAGGCTCAGATATCCTGCCAAGGGCTCCGAGTATGGTCTTCTTGTCTCAGGGTTACAACCAGGTCTCACAAAGCTAGAACGCCCGCTCTTTCGCCTCCAGTCGTCATAAGCCTTCACATCCTCAGGTTTATAAAGCGCACGTCTTGGCAGTCCTTGCGGAGTCTTTACTCGGTAAACACCTCGCGCTAAAGCACCACTGCTGCATATCCTAAAAAGCTCTGAGTTAACAACGCCAAGCATCTCACACACTTCTGCATGAGTCAGCAGCTCGCGCGCTTCAGTCTCCTCTAAAATAGGGCGATCTCTGACAGATATCTTATCAATATCCTTTCCGTACCAATAGTAGCAAGCTCCCTGCTTATTATATTGAACTATAATGAATCGCACCTTATGACGTTGGAGCCGCCTGCGAGCGGCACTTATTCCAATGTTCAATTTTTCAGCAGCCTGCTGAGTTGAGAAGTACCCATGGAAAGGCTTAGTGTAGGGCATTCCTGTCTCTGGATCGTACCCCTTTCGGAACTGCTTAGGCGGATCAGGGTACTTGACGCCTTCGAAGTCTTTGTATTTTTGAGTATTCATGTTTTATTGATTAGGAAAAGAAATCCCCACTGTGGACTCGAACCACACACGCACCAGCTGCGAGGGGAGGGGTGAGGGTTGATACTAGAGTGGGTTAAACCAAGAATCCCGAGGAGACAACTTGATAGACAGAGTCTCGAACACATCCATGACCATGCCGCCTAGATTCCGCGCGACGTACGCACGGTAATAGTGCTTAGGGCTGCCATGCAGCCTCAGGCACTCCTTTTGAGCCTCCTTGATGGATGACGCTTGTATAGCCTTCCATCTGTGGCAGTCGCGCTCAGAGAGTTTGCAATCTACGTAGTAGGTGCGTGGATTGCTCGTGGGGATTGTATACTTAGTCACGCATACCTCCTCTCCATATACTCCAGAATCAAGACCGCATCACAAGCCTCCTTCGTGAGGCTCTTCTTGAGCCTCCCCAGATTGTCAAAGCACGTCACCCGCGCCCCCCAGCGATCCTTAGCCAGAGTCGCGAGAAAGGATTTCCACCTAGCATACGATCCGATATCCTTGGCCTTGTAGCGCGTGATCGCCTTCTGCCACACCTCCGCGCGCACCTCCTCGATGTAGACCGCCTTGGCACTCTCGACATCAAAGACCTCACACACCGCACGCACCACCCCCACATTGACCCCCTGCTTGAAGACAGTCGCCTTGGAGCCCTGCCCATGCCCGCCCGTGATCGTCTCCACGGCCACCTTTACCACCCCATCGCCTGCCCCGCGATCACGGAGCAGGCGCAGCAGATTGAGCAAGCCCACGGCACAAGGAGGCATATCATACACCTCACGCGTCCCATCAGGTAGCAGGGCAGCCACGCCACCCTTCGCCCCAGTATCTATAGCAATGAGAGTTCTCATGAGCCCATATCCTTGAAGCAATAGTCACAATACCTGAAATGAGCAGGAGAATCAGAAATATCCTCCCCACACTCCTCACAACAGCGCCCCTCGGAGAACTCAAGCTCCATCTGGGCAGAATTACCAATCTCCGCCTCACCAGACGACACCATCTTGACAGTACCCGTCACCTTCGCATTCGATAGCCCCCTATGCTCATTGACAGATACAGAAATAGATAGCGTGTAGACTCCTCCATTATCGGATGAGACGCGACGCAGATTCCCGAGAGAAATAGCACCGCGCACAGAGTTCACGATAGACAGAGCCACCTCCTCCTCAGCAGTACGCTTCCTCTCTGGCTCTACCTGACGTTGAGCCACGGCCTTCACACTCTTCTTGATAGGACTAGCGACATGCCACACAGACACGGCACTATAGCGCGATGTATCCTCACGCACCCAAGCCACATCCCCGATAAAGGAAAGCCCCTCGCGCACCTGTGCTGATACTCCCTGATAGGTATAGAAGCGCACCATCACGCCCGACACCTGCCTTAATCCCCACGCATGGGGGATATAATCCTGAATAGATTCTTTTTTCATATGTATTAGAAATTGAGATTTCCTGTACATGTCGTCGGTGACATGTACAGGATTGGGGTTTTTATATATACTTGGGGAGGGAATTGAACCACAGAAGGCGGCCATCATCCGACAGGCTGACATACTCGCCTGCTGCTGACCTCAGCTCATAGAGCCTGACACCAGGCTTCACGCGGACGAGATGCCCCCACACCTCGACAGCCTCGCCCGTGGTCGTCCAGCCGCGTACTTTGACATAGGACTTCATAGCTCAAATCCTTTCTGTGCCAGATCCGCATCCTCCCAACGGGGAGCCTCGTAATCTGATGATGGGAGCACATGGTACCCCCACTCCCCCGACAAGTAGCACTTGGCTACATCACTCAGCAGCGACAGGTAGAGCGTGCGGTACCTCTCGATATCATGCGCGATCATCTGCACAAGGCGCGTATGGCAAGGCTTCGATGAGCCGACAAAGAGGAAGGAGAAAATCTCTGCGACCTCAACGCCGCACTCGCGAAGCATATCAATATACATCGCCGCCTGCACTCCATAATGAAGCTCACTCATATGCTTGTAGAGCATCGGCAGATTATTCAGATCCTTGCTCGTGGTCTTCAGATCCCAGACACCGTACAGATGCGGCTCATGAGGCAGGATATCAATCATACCCGAGATCACCATCTCTACGCCATACTCACCATCAGCAGGAGTCTTCACCCACATCGCCACTTGAGCGGTGTAGGCATCGTCCAGTTCAGAGGCGAGCAGCTCACCCGCATTCTTTGCCGCCATCAGCTCCACCTCCGAATCCGACTCCCAGAATATCTTTTTACCCTGAGCCTCAGCTTCAGCCTTGAGAGCCTTCCCTGGCTTCGTCGCGAGCGAGATTTTTTCAGGCACACGCATATACTGCCCATCGAACAGCTCTGGAGTCAGCAGGAGACAATCCACCGTTTGACCGAATTTGATAGCCTTGGACTCCTCCAGTGGATCATCCTTCGTGAGATGGTACTTGAGAGTTGAGTCAATAGCCTTGCACAGGTTCGACTTGCTCAGCGAGATAGGGAACCGTTTCTTGGTCTCGTGATATTCATCGGGGTTCATCACCCCGATAGCGTAGCCCTGCTCATCGAGAAGGCGTGCTACATCATCACCCGAGAGATGAGGGAGATTCTTCACGTCAATCATGCTACACCTCCCTTCACGCCCGAGAACGAAGTGCCAAATTGAGCGTCGAACTGCGCCGCATGATTGTTCAAAATCTGCTCAATGGCGAACTGCCACGCCATGCCCTCGATGGGCATCTTGAGATCTTGGTTGTTGAGCAGCTGAGCAATCCAATCACGCACCTTGATTGTCGTCGCGTTCTTGTTTCCGTTTTGGTAGGCAATACGCAGTTCGTTAATAAAAAGCTTCATATCCTCAGTCACGAGCGTGTAATGCTCCTCTGGTTCTGCCGCCTGCGCCAGATCGAGCGCAGGAGCCGCCGCCTTCGCTGGTGCTGGTTGAGTCACAGGAGCAGCAGGAGCGGGGACAGGAGTCGCTTGAGCGACAGGCTCGGGCTTGATGTCCACAGCCTGCGCAGGTGCGCCACCGCGCAGACCGCCACGCACAGGCGTAGAGCGAGCAGCGCGGACACGATCACTACTAGAGGAGGAGCGCGTCTCGCGAGTAGGAGTCACATCACGCATCTCTGCGACAGGCGCGACATCATCCGCGTCCCCCTCCCCGAGCCCTGAGCCAGTGAGATAGTTATACAGCCACGCCTTAGCCTTGCGCTCAGCCTTGCCAATGATGGCATCATGCCCCATCATCGCATTCACTCGGATCACCAGATCAAGCGTCTCGTCGACCTGTTCGCCGAGATAGACACACGAGATCGCCGCCTGCACGTTGGCATCACGGTCTACGCGGTCATAAGGCTTGCCCTCCTTGGTCTTCGCCTTCGTGATCTTTTCAATAGTCTCGCCCACTTGGATCTTAATCTTGAGGCGTGAGAGCCCCTGCATGTTTGAAAGAAGGTAGGTTAGACCCTCCTTTGTGACATACATATTCGAGGCTATGATGTTGAATTGGTTACCGATGGGCATGAGCCCATGCATACACGCCTCCACCACGACATCACGCACCGTGTCGACGTTATATCCGCGCTGCTCGCCGTGATACGTGTCTCGATCGGTTTTAAAGCCAAGGCGAGAGCCTTGCAGATCCATAATAGGCTCCATCGCCTTATGCGTGAGGGCTTGCTTAAGAGCATGGATGCAGGTAGCAGAGGTGATGACTTTGGTGTAGGTGCACGACAGTTGCGCGCACTCTTTGCTTTGAAGTGCAAGCTCATCGAGCATCTGGGCTAGCTGTGCATGCGCAGGGCTTAAAGTAATTTGGTTAGACATATTTTTATTTATTTTTGTTTGAGAGTTAACTAAAAACCGCCCAGACAATCAGGACGATGAGGATTAGATAGAGTGCGGCGATAGCCGCATAGGCCAGCCGCTCAGCGCGCCGCGCGCGTAGCTCCCAGATCGAGGGAGTGGCGGGCAGCGCAGAGCCGCGACGACGAGAGGGCTTAGGCATGAGAGCCTCCCTTCTCGCTGTAAAGCGCGAGGAAATTAGAGATCTGCTTGATGGCCTCGCACAGCTGAGATCCACCCAGCTCCTCCGCCATCTCGATAGACACCACCATTTCTGGCACTGGCTCCAGCCCGCGCGCCGCATCACGGGCACGCGAGATCATGTCACTCAGGCACTCGCGCCCTTGGCTCCCGAGATGCGCCAGCGCGATCTCTCGGCGCATTCGCTCGCGGAAGGCGATGCTAGACGCGATGCTGCCGCGCAGCTGCTCGACGCGTGCTTGCAGGCGGCTCACCTGCTCATCAGCCTGAGCGAGGCGTGATTCGAGCTCGAGGATTCGTTCATCCTTATTCATGCTCGCCCTCCTTGGCTGACTCTAAGCGAGTCTTATTGAAACTAGAGCTCAAGCGGTAGAGTTTCTCTTTCTTTTTCCTTGCTTCAGGGTTGGTGAATATGTCTACCTCTATAAATCCAATCTCTGCGAGGAATTTAAGCACGAATGCGACTTCATGACGAAGGTGCCCTACATTGTACAACCTCTTCACGTCGAAGCACACCTCTGTTAAGTCCATAGCTCGATAAGCGCGAACGCTACGCAGGATTCCCAGAACGGCTTCCTTGCTTGAAGAGACTTTAGGTAACTCTTTGCTGAATGTAGATCCATCATTGAACGTGATGAATATGTGAGTATCACTCACAGTAGTGAGTGATGGTTTTTTATTTTCTGGTTCTTTGTCCATAATGATAATATTGGTTTAAAGGATACGCCAGACAGGATTCGAACCTGCACCCCACCGACTATGAGTCGGCGGCTCTACCCTTGAGCTACTAGCGCGTTTTGGCTGTATGGTAGCCAGACCCCGCCTTTTACGCCTGCGGACGGCGACAAAGAATAGATTTGTATTTATTGTTATTATGAAGACCCCTCACTCACCAACCGTAGGTAGTGAGGGCATCCGTGCCAAGGATTCGAACCTTGATGCACCCAGCCCCCCTCAGAGCACAGCCACCAGCAGCGGCAGACGAGAGCCTTTTTTCACACGCCATACTCAGGGCGGCTATTACTTAACTAACTACTTATCTAGGGTTGGATCCCATGCGAGACCATATAGGATAGTTGGAAAATTTTCTTCATTACAGCGAGACCAGATCAGCCGCGATCACCACCGCCACCGACAGCGCGATACAAAGCCCCACCGTGAATCCCGCCCACCACGCCCGCGCCTCGCGCCTCGCCGCCGCCTCATACTCCCAGCGCATCCTCTCGACCGCCTCCGATGACACGGACGACTGAGGAGGCGTCTTAGCTTGCTGTTTTGGCTCTCCACTCATAAGCGTATACACCTCTCGTTTCTGATCAGCCTAGCAGCCCTCATGTTAATTATTGCGCACCATGGACAAGTAACACACTCCGCTTGATCCTTAAGATTCGCATACTTCTTATCACTGCGCACCAGTCGTCGAGCCTCATTGCGCAGCTCGTGAGCCCTGTCCGTCAGCGACCATCTTATATCTACATCCTCGAGGCGATGTATTCCAATGTTCACGATATGGCGCACCTCATCGAGTACATTGTTTGCAAGAGCGCAGAGACCGTTCAACTCTGAGTCGACTTCTGCTAGCTTCCGCACACAGACGGTTGCTAGGTACATCTGCTTGATTGCCGCGATGCAGCCTATCACATCTTCCTTCATCATAGTGATTCGATCAGGTGAATAGTGCAGAGTAGGGGAGTGAGCACCCCTACCATTAGAGCCAGCCCCCACGACAGCGAGCGCGTCAGCTCACACACCCGCTGACAGGTCGCATCGCTCACGTAGTAGGTCAATCCATACGCGACTACCAGCACAAGCACAACGGCAAAATACATAGTCATCATCACTTGATCTCCTTTCTAGGTCTTCCTCGCTTGGGGAGGAGGGGATTTTTGATCACGACACCATCCACCACGCGGAATCTCTCCTTGAGCTTCCATTTGATCTCTTCGGGTGACATAGTCATGCGGCGGGGGCTATAGTTCAGATTCACCGCCAGACGCGCCTGAGCTAGATCTCCATTACGGCAGGCCTCCGCATACCGCTCCTCCAGTCCCTCGCGTACGATGGTACGACGTGGATCATGATCGTAGGTGTCCAGTACCCCCATCTCGACGGCCAGCATACGGATATAGAGGATGGAGCGCGTCCCCTTGGGGAGTCCCACGATATCAGCAGCCTGCCGACAAGTTACAGTTTCAGGGTGTTTCATGGCATGCACTTTGTGATTCTTCAGCCAGCGTTCGGGCATCAGCAGCACTGATCATCAGCAGAGAATCAGGCATATCATAGCCCCCACACACCGCCACGACGCGATACGCAGACCACGCGACCAGTACAGGGAGGCTCCCTAGTGCGCAATATCTACGCATCACGCCCTCGTGCTTCATGTAGCACATGCCCTGCTTGAGCACCCGACGCGCCCACCCCAGCGGCAGCACATGACAGTTCTCAGGCAGCGTCCTTTTCGTGTCCGCATCCTGCACCTCATTCTCCGTCTCATAGCCATACATCTCCACCAGCTTTTCCAGCACCATCGCGTGGAAGAAGGCCTGCCAATGCTCTCCGTCCATATCTACCACTACCTCCCAGCTCAGACTCGTAGCCTCCGCATCAGGATTCTGAGTCGGTTCTGTCACGGAGAATGAGGCCGTCCCCTCCTCCAGCTCTGTGTAGATAGAGGCGAAGAGATAGGTACCCTCGTGCTCGCCGTGGCTATAGACCCATTCCGCGAGCAGTTGCACGTCGGCGAGATTTTTTTGATTGTTTGTATTCATGATTATATTTTGATTGGTTGTTGTATCAGCCGTGAATCTCAGGCTCACCCAGAGCGATGTAGAGAGATGATTTATAGAGCTTGATGTTTGTCAGAGCCTGCGTGGTCATGTACTCTTGCCAGTCAGGCTGCGTGACGGGGTCAGCCTCGGCGTAAAGGCGCGGTTGCGCATCGTAGCCAATTTTGATAACGAGTATCGCCACAGGGTGGTACGATGGGAGCTGAGACTTGATAGTAACCTCAGCGGAGATGGGTCGCGCAGGAATGTAGCTCTCACTAGGATCTACCTTGAGCGCGTTGATGGCACGGATGAGTTCGTGGATATTTTTCATGGTTGTGTGTCGAGGTGTTGCTACACCTGAAAAATCAATAAAGGTGTTGCTACACCTTGCAAGCTTTCTCTTTACGTTTAGCCTTTTTCTTGATAGGTGTTGCTACACCTTCCAAAATAAAAGCACAATGTGCAGACATGCTTCGTCCGTTTGCAACGGCATCAATTTTAATAGCCTCAAACTGAACTGGAGTCAATCTGATGCTAACTACTTTTCTGTCGCATTTCTTTGGCGATTCTTTCATAGTCATCTGGTGATAGGGTTATATGATTAGTCTGAGAGACAACATAAGCAGTCAGGAGTTCACTCATAGACATCTCTAGTTCCTCCGCTCGCTTACGAAACATTTCGTACAACTCAGCAGTAATCCAGAAACGTAGCATCTTCTTGTCTGCTTGTCGCTGATTCGGCATGAGCTTAGATTAACATGGTGTAGCAACACCGTCAATAGAAATTTTCATTTTTTTTCATATTTTTTCATATTATTAGGCGTAATACGGTTGATTTTTTGAGTGTGGTGGGGTAGGATTTGTAACGTGAAAACTTCGATAAAAGAAGAACAAGACCGACTTATCAATCTAGCGCAAGAGTTACCCCTGATAGATTGTAGCAAATACGGACATTTTAATAGAAGAACAGTTGGCACATGGCTAGACTGGGATTCACTGATGGAGATCTGGCCGTTGATACGCTCGCGTCTATTCACCGTTGCGACCGTGGAGGATGAGCTTCTATTATCCGAGTTTAAAGGGTACATGGCTGAGAAGTATCTTTATAGCTTTGATGAATGGGAAGCTCCCGTGGGAATATCAAGCGAGGTTCTAAGGCAATTTCACGATAACGAACATACGTTTCTATCAAGTATTTACTGGCAGATAGAAGCGCGTTACACAGATAGTCGATATTTTAAATTCCTTGAGATAAACGAAGGCTTCGGCGATGGAACAAAGCGCGTTGCTCACTGCTTCGCGCAAGATATTGGCACTATATTTGAGCTGCTTTGCTCTGACTTGAAGCTGAATTACGGTTTTTCCATTAGTAAATTCACCTACGCTCCAGACGATGTAATAATGCCTAAAGACTGCCATAGAGAGAGATACGGCTTATCTCCTAAACCTATAGGTCAGCGAAGACTCACCAAGGCTGCCGATCGACAACGGCACATATCATCATATAAAGCCTTAGGACTAGATATAGAATACAATAAAAACGGCACGCCTTTTCTGACAGAGCAATCATTAGCAAGCGTTTTGGGATTGGAGGCGAATCATGATTGATGCTATAAAAATAGAGCAAAACAGGCTGATCTCATTAGCTCAGGGCATACCGCTGCAAAATAACAGTAAGACGATCTTGCAAAATAGAGTGCCTGTAGGAACGTGGCTTGATTGGGAGTCGTTGTTGCAGATATGGCCATTAATTCGCCCTCGATTGATCACGATAGCTGGAGTTACAGACGTTTACCGCCTTGCCGAATTTAAGGGCGTCTTGAGAGCGGGGTCAAGAAGCACGTGTTCGAGTTGGAGTCACCTTCTTTATGGAGACTGGGAGGCAGCTATTGGACTGATGAACAGCGAGAGAGCGTTCTGTAGTGCATTAAGACATATCATATCAGATCAGTACATTAGAGGCTGGACTGTAAAAATAGGAGATACTTCGACAACATTTCACAAAAATGATGTTGGTATGTTGTTGTCTTACATTTCTACATCAGTGATCGACGATTATTATATTTCTCCCATCTTTGATTATGAGGGATCGGTAAAAATAACACGATTTAACAAAGAGAGTGATGCCGAGACTTACGGTATAGCTGTTGAGCTTGATGACGACCTAGATGCATTATCATCCCCCTCGCCCAAGCGCACTGCTATCACAGGAGGCAATGTGACGTTCGAGCTCGATGACGCGACAAAGAAGAAGCTAGGCAAGCACAGCTAGAAATTCACCCTTCCTTGTGACAGCACAGCCCAGTACTTTTCTACATCTGAGGGCTTGGGAGGTGTTTTGTAGTGTTTGAGCGTCACTTGTTGGGTGGAGTGTCCCATATTTTCCAGTAGTAACCCCATATCACGGTACTTGCCATAGTGATAGGATGCGTAGGAGTGGCGGCAGATGTCTTGATACTCGGCAATCCCTGCCATTTTGCGCAGCGCGCGATACTTGCGCCCCCAGTTCACAGGCGTGATGAAATCATACCCCCATGAGCCTATCAGCTCAAAGAGATTATCCTCGATCTGAATCAGCCTCATCGTTTTGGTCTTGGAATTCTTTGCAGACACCTTGATCACACGCTCCTCAAGATTGATATCCGTGAGCGTGAGGCGCGACAACTCAGCAGGGCGAACGCCTGCAAACATCAGCATAGCCCACGCCAGAAGCGTATCAGGCGCATGCTCTCGCACGAGTTCCACGATGCGCTGCGCCTCCTCAGGGGAGAGAATACGAATCTCCTCCACCTCGATGCGCTTCTTCTTGACCGCATCAGATGGAGCGAGCTTGCAAAGACGACGGCGAATCCCCCATGCAAAAAGAGCCTTTGTGTGTGCCACGTGTAGATTCCAATTATAGGGACTGCTTGAGGCGCGAGCCTCTAGCCATGCTTCATAATCGAGAGGGGAGATAGCATCCACCTCCACATCCCCTAGATGAGCCATCATCGAGGAGACAATGCGATGAGCATCCCGTTTGTGAGAAGCAGACTTTTCTTCCAGCGTCTCAAGGTAAGACTCAGCGAGCGCATGCAGAGAGATACCAGTGGACGCGCGGCGAGCATCCACAGCCTCTTTCACAGCTTCACGCAGGGAGAGCCCCGCCATAGACGCGTGCTGCTGTAGCTCCTCGACCAGCAAGTCAGAAGCCGACTTCGAGAACATCGGGTGAGCCTTACCCTGTTCTTGAATCGCATCGAGCAAGCTTTTTTGACCGAGATCCGCCTCGGCTCTCGATGCAAAAAACAATTGCGAACGTCTCCTTGACGGAGAGAACGAAGGTGGGAGCATAATACGCCACCCCGAACGCCAGCGCATCGGACGGAATAGAGGAGGTCTAGTCATGATAAAAGTGTACGCACTATGTACGCACTAAGCAAGGAAATTCGCTAAAAATCTGCGTAATTTGACCGAAAACGGCGTTCTATTTTGGTGCACGAAAAAGCCTTGAAGTCTTTCAACTTCAAGGCTTTCTTTAAGTACCCCCTCGCGGACTCGAACCGCGGACAAACTGATTAAGAGTCAGCTGCTCTAACCAACTGAGCTAAGGAGGCGTTCCTATGGTTAGCACAATT
Source organism: uncultured Akkermansia sp. (assembly GCA_964371115.1). Lineage (GTDB taxonomy): Bacteria > Verrucomicrobiota > Verrucomicrobiia > Verrucomicrobiales > Akkermansiaceae > Akkermansia. Next base: position 45,570 of record CAYJLP010000001.1, read on the forward strand.
AACAAAGCTTTGTGAGTTAGTAGAGCCGCTGGCCAGATTTGAACTGGCGACCCACGCATTACGAATGCGTTGCTCTACCCCTGAGCTACAGCGGCGATGCTTGCTGTGTGCGGGCTCATTATATAGATTTTTCAGAGGCATTGCAAGAACTTTTTTGCATTTTCTTCATTTTTTTTCAAATTGGGGCAAAAATGGGTAGTTGAGACACTTTGGGATTGAATTTAGACGCGCGTCTTATACAATGATGCCACCATGACTTACGAAGTTTTTGATACACCCCAAACTGCCGCAGCCACGCTCGCCGCAGAAGTAGCCGAACTCATCCGTACACGCGCCGCAGAGGGCAAGGGAGTCGTCCTTGGTCTCGCTACTGGTGCCACTCCTCTTCCTTTCTACGCTGAGCTGATCCGTCTTCACAAGGAAGAAGGTCTTTCCTTTGCGAATGTCACCTCATTCAACCTCGATGAATATTGTGGTCTCGATCGCGATCATCCCGAGTCCTACTGGTACTTCATGCACCAGAATCTCTTCAACCACATTGATATCAAGCCTGAGAACGTCAATCTCCCCTCTGGCATGGTCGCTCAGGAAGAGATCGCCGCTCACTGCGCCGCGTATGAAGCCAAGATCGCCGAAGCAGGCGGCCTCGACCTCCAGATCCTCGGCATCGGTCGCACAGGTCACATCGGCTTCAACGAGCCAGGCTCGGATGACACGACGCTCACACGTCAGGTTCACCTCGATGAGCTGACCATCAAGGACGCAGGTCCTGCATTCGGCGGTACGGAAAATGTCCCCACCACGGCTATCACCATGGGTGTGGCTACCATCATGGCCGCCAAGCAGGTGCGTCTCATGGCATGGGGCGCGGCGAAGGCTTCTATCGTGAAGAAGTCCATCCTTGAGCCCGTCACCATCGACGTGGCTGCTTCCTACCTCCAGAACCACAGCGACGCGAAGTACTACCTCGACGAGGCTGCTGGTGCTGAGCTGTAAGTTTTCTTTGCTTTCTATACGATCAGCTGGGGTTTGCTCGCGCAGATCCCAGCTTTTCTCTTTCCCATGCACCTCTATATCCACATTCCTTTCTGCCATCGCATCTGTCCCTACTGCGCTTTTTACAAGCACACACCTGCGGCGACGGATATCAAGGCCTTTGTCCAAGCACTCACCATCGAGGCGCGTCTGCGCCTGCCCGAGGGATACGCGCCGCGCACGATATTCATGGGCGGGGGCACGCCGAGTATGCTTTCTCCTGCGCGCATGCGTGCGCTGGTGGAGGGCTTGCAAGCACCTCGCTCGCTGGGCGGAGCGGGGTTGGATCTCAGTGGAGTAAGGGAGTGGTCGCTGGAGGCGAATCCCGCGACATTCAACCTCGCGAAGGCGGCTCTGTGGCGTAGCCTCGGGCTCACGCGCATCTCGCTGGGTATCCAATCCTTTGATGCGGGCATGCTCCAGCTGCTGGGCCGCACGCATAGTCCGGAGCAGGCGCGTGAGAGCATAGATATCCTGAGGCAGGCAGGCTTTGCCCAGATCAATGTGGATCTGATGTTCTCCCTGCCGACGCAGACACTAGAGCTCTGGGAGCAGAGCCTCGCGGCGACGCTGGCATTGGGGGTGGAGCATATCTCGACCTACAATCTCACTTATGAGGAAGATACCTCCTTTTTTGAACAGTATGGGGCGAAGGCAGGCGATGAAGAGACGGATGTGGCGATGTTTGAGCTCGCGGATGACATGCTCACCGCGCGGTGCTATCGCCACTACGAGGTGTCGAACTACGCACGCGAGAGCTGCCGCTCGCTGCATAATCTGGCGAATTGGGAGGGGCGTGATTACTACGGCCTCGGCCCGGGGGCGGTCGGTACAGTGGAGCGTGTTCGTTATGAGAATCTCTGGGACACGCCTCTCTATACGCGCGCGCTGCTCGATGGGCAGCTGCCGCCCGCCACGCAGGAGCGCATTGATGACGAGCAGAGGCGCACCGAGCTGCTCGGCTTGCAACTGCGCACCGATGAGGGGCTGGATAGAGCATTGCTGCGCGACGGCGACTGTGCATTCGTCACGACCTTAGAGCAAGAGCGACTCGCGCAGCTCAGCGGAGATAGGCTCATCCTCACGCGCGCAGGTCGTCTCCTCGTCGATGAGATCGCGACACAGCTACTACTGTGAGGCGCGCTCTTCCATGATTTTCATAGGGCTATCGCCTTGGCGTAGCAGCGCGCACATGCGCTCCATGCTGGGGCGTGTGTGCGCGAAGAACATTTTGTAACCCCCGCAGAGGTAGTTGTGAGGCATTTTCTCCCCCTCGACGCGGACAAAGCGGTGCTTCGGGCACCCGCCGGTGCAGGCCTTGTAGGAGGAGCAGCTGCGGCAGCCGCTGGGGAGCTGCACTGCCTTGGACACGCCGAAGTTGAAGAGCTCCGTGGAGCTCTGCATCTCTGCTAGCGTGCGGCCGCGCACATTGCCCAGCAGGTACTCGGGGTAGACGAAGTGATCGCAGCTATAGACATCTCCGTTGTGCTCGACGACGAGCGCATGGCCGCAGGTCTCAGCTGAGGAGCAGAGCCCAGGCATCGCGCCATACCAGTTGGCAAGAGTGGCGTCAAAGAGCTGGACAAAGTAGCTGCCCACGTCCTTCTTGATCCACTCATCGTAGACCTCGCACATGAAGCGACCGAAGCCCTCGGGCGTCACACTCCACTCACTGAGGCGTGCGAGCTCAGGATTCGCCGTCGCCTGGTGGGCACCTAGCACGCGCTGGCGCGCGCCGAGGTGAGCGACCTGCTCGTCGGAGCGCAGGTCGACGGCGGGGATGAACTGCATGTAGTGGCTGCCGATGGATTTGAAGAACTGGTAGAGCTCAGCCCCGCGCCCCTCGCTCTGGCGATTCACCACGCTCATGGTGTTGAACTCCACGCGGTGCTTCGTCATATTCTCCACCGCTCGCATGACGCGGGTGAAGGTAGGACCATCACCCTGCGTGCGGCGGTAGGCGTCATGGATCTCAGCAGGACCATCGAGGGAGAGTCCGATGAGGAATTGGTTGTCATGGAGGAAGCGGCACCACTCTTGGTTGAGCAACAGACCGTTCGTTTGGAGGGCATTCTCTACTTGGCGTCCGCGGGCGTATTTTTTTTGATATTTCAGCACGCGCTTATAGAAATCCATACCTGCCATGAGAGGCTCGCCTCCGTGCCAGCAGAAGGTGACGACCTCGGCGTCGTTCGCGGCAAAGTACTGCTCAATGGTCTCGCGCAGCACGCGGTCACTCATGAGGGTCTGCTTGTAGTGCCCGTCTTCGGAGGGGTAGAGCAGTGATTTGTCGAGGTAATAGCAGTAGGCGCAACGGAGGTTGCATTGGCTACCGACGGGCTTCACCATCACGGAGAAGTTTCTAGGTAGGCTCATGGCGGTTGGGGAATTCCACATCATAGATAAG
>CAYJLP010000002.1:0-14128 GCA_964371115.1 uncultured Akkermansia sp.
GTTTCTTGACGACGACCTGCTTTTTGACTACGGGGGCTTTCTTCACGACGACTTGCTTGACGACAGCGGGCTTGGCTGCGGCGCGCTTGGCGGGAGCATGGTGGGCGGCGGCGGGGAGGGCGGCGGCGGCTGCGAGGAGGAGAACGGCGAGGAGTGATGACTTGTTCATGTACTGTTGTTTTCTATTGTTTTGTTGGGGTTGTTTGTATGTGTTTTGTTGGTACCTTGAAGAACGCAGAGACGCGTCGATTGTCTACAGGATATTTTCTCATCGAGCTGCCTTGAGAAGCGATTTTCTGATTTTTTTATTTAGAATGACGAGAGTTTAGAGACGCCCCCTTTAGAGCTCGACTGCGCACCCTGTCCTCACGGGGGATGAGGGGAGGGGGCGCAGAGCCTATCAAGGCAAGGCATGCGAGCACTGCCCCCTTGCCTTTTTGGAAAAAATCTGCTACTATGCTCCCATGAGTATTACTCCCGATGTATTAGAGTCAATCCGCTCGTGGGCGGCGCAGGGGATCGACCTCAATGGTATGCAAAAAAATCTCGCCGATCAGGGGATTTCTATCCGCTTCATGGAGCTGCGCTTCCTTCTGCTCGATCACGGCATCGAGATTGCGACGATCGCGCCCGCTCCCGCCCCCGAGGAGGAGAAGCAGGTGCCGCAAGACGCCTCCCCCGCGCCCTCGACCAAGGTCAGCGTGACGCTAGATGAGCTCCAGATCCCCGGCACGATGCTCTCGGGCAAGGCGGTATTCCCCTCAGGCATTCGCGGTGCGTGGTGCTTTGACCAGACGGGACGCTTCTCATGGACAGACCTCAGCGACAAGCCCAGTGGCGAGGAGCTGCAGGCTTTCCAAAATGAGCTCAATGCCATGCTCAGCTCAGGGACGGGCGCGTGATTCGTCTAGCCAGAAGCCTATCTAATTGATAGGCTTTTTTACTTTATTTTTACGCGCTTTGTTATATCGTATTTAACAAATACCTATCATATATATGACGATGAACTTCCGACGTAGTGGACGCAGCGGCGTCCTACTCCCCGAGATCTCACTGGGGCTGTGGCACAATTTTGGAGCCCACGATGACCAGCAGGCTTGCTATGAGATGATCGCCCGCTGTATGGATCTAGGGATCTGCCATTTTGACCTAGCGAATAATTATGGACCACCTCCAGGCTCGGCTGAGGAGAGCTTTGGCCGCCTGATGCAGCAGCACTTCATGCCGCGTCGTGACGAGATGTTCATCGCGACCAAGGCGGGCCACCTCATGTGGGAGGGCGTCTATGGCGACTGGGGCAGCCGCAAGCATCTGCTGGCGAGCCTCGATCAGTCACTCACGCGCATGGGGCTCGACTACGTCGACGTCTTCTACTCCCATCGCCCCGATCCCGAGACCCCTATCGAGGAGACAGTCGGTGCCCTCGTGACGGCGGTACGCAGCGGCAAGGCACTCTACGCAGGGCTCTCAAAGTACCCGCCCGCCCTCTTCCATCGCGCCTGCGAGCTGCTGCGTGAGGAGAAGGTACCCTGCCTGCTCCATCAGTTCCGCTACAATATGCTGCACCGCGAGTGCGAGGAGGGGATGCTGCCCGCGCTCAAGCAGCAGCAGACAGGCTCCATCGTCTTCTCCCCGCTCGCGCAGGGACAGCTCACGGGCAAATACCTCGCAAGCCAGCTGCCCACAGCCTCCCGCGCGGCGCGTGCGGACTCCGTCTTTCTCAATACCGATCATGTGCAGCAGAATCTCGCCCACATCACCGCGCTCAACGAGCTCGCGCAGCAGGCGGGCATCCCGCTCACGCAGCTCGCCATCCGCTGGCTGCTCGCACGCGATGAAGTGACCAGTGTGCTCATAGGCGCGCGCAATGTCGCTCAGCTAGAGGGCTGTGCGAGTGCGATCGGGCAGCCTAGGCTCGAGGAATCATTAATTCAAGCCATCGCAGGAGTAGCAAGTCAATTCTCAAGCAACTAAGGGAAAAAACACACTTTCAAGACTTGCTATTTCTCGTCAAAGTGTGATACACTCGCCCTATGCCAACAAATAAAGACTTTGCACAAGCTGTCCAAGTAGTCCTCTCGCGGCATCAACGCTATAGCCCCGAAGCCTACTACCTGCTAGACCGAGCCATGGAGTTTGCCTGTCAGGAGTTCGCGCTGGAGGGGCATCTGTGCGCCGAGCAGGTCTATCTCTGCTATTGCAAGCTAGCACAGATGGAGTATGGACCTCTCGCCCGCGAGGTGCTCGAGCACTGGGGAGTGCGCACACCGAGTGATCTCGGCGCTATCGTCTACCATCTCATCGAGACGCAGCTCTTCAAGAAGCGGGATGGTGAGAGCCAGCGTGATTTTGACCACTTGCCCGATCTCCAGATCGTGCTGGATCGACTCATCGCGGATGATTACAATGCGTCGCCCTTCGGCAAGAAGCATTTCTTCTATCCCTCCCCGTGATTTTTTTGGATATTCGGGATATTCGGGATATTTTATAGTATCTGAACTTATTTATGACGACACTCACTTCCCCCTCTATGATCGCTCTCGAGGGCAGCACGCATCTGCGCTGGCCCGCTGAGTGGGAGCGCCAAGACGCCGTATGGCTCTCCTGGCCCCACCGCAACGACCTCTGGCAAGGAGGCCTCGAGCTGCTGCACCGTGATTATGCACGCCTCGCCTCCCTCATCGCCCCGCAGGCATGCGTCTGCATCAATGCGGCGCGCGCGCAGCATGCGAGCATCGCCTCGCTGCTGCGTGAGACGGGGCTCGAGGAGGGCAGCTACTGCCTCCATGATCACCCGACCAATGACGTCTGGTGCCGCGACCACGGGGGGATATTCGTCCAGCGTCGCGATGGGGGACGACAGATTGCCGACTGGGAGTTCAACGCATGGGGGGGGAAATTCGCCCCATGGGATCTGGACAATCAGATCCCGCAGCACATGGCATGCGCACGACAGCTGCCACGCCTCACCTCCTCACTCATCCTAGAGGGCGGTGCCATCGAGGGGAATGGAGAGGGACTGCTCATCACCACCGAGGCCGTCTTGCTCAATGAGAATCGCAACCCAGGCAAGTCCAAGCAAGACATCCAAGCCGAGCTCGCGCGCCTGCTCGGCACCACGCATACCTTCTGGCTCGGGCAGGGGATAGAAGGCGATGATACTGACGGTCACATAGACGACATGGTGCGCTTTGTGAACAAAGAATGCCTCGTCGCCATCACCGAGAGCGATACACAGTCGCCCCATTACCGCGCGCTAGAGGAGAATAAGGAGCGCCTGCAAGACATACGCCGACCCTGCGGGGGCAAGGTGGAGGTCATCCCGCTGCCTATGCCAGAGCCGCTCATCGCGGAGGACTGGCGCCTCGAGCAGCTGCCTGCGAGCTATGCGAACTTTTTGATCTGCAACGATCGCGTCATCGTGCCTATCTTTGAGCAGCCACGCCATGACGACACCGCCCTCGGCATCCTCAGAGAGGCCTTTGGGAGCCGCTACGAGGTGGTAGGCATGGATGCGCGACGCCTCGTGATCGAGGGAGGCGCCATCCACTGCATCACACAACAAGAGCCGAGTGCAAAAGAAATAAAATAGACTCTGTCCGCGCAATTCGTGATTGCAAACAGATGAGATCTTGCTAGTATCGGAGCAACGCCACAGCGTATCACACATATCATGAATAACGAAAAAATCACCGTCGTCGCCCATATCGAAGTCAAGCCCGAGCACCACGAGGTCGTGAAGGCAGAGCTCATCAAGCTCATCGAGCCCACGCGCAAGGAGGCCGGCTGCCTCCAGTACGAGCTCTATCAGGATAGTGCCAACAAGGATCTCTACATCTTTGTCGAGCAGTGGGAGAGCCATGCGCTGCTCCAGCAGCATCTCCAGTCCGAGCACATCGCCGCCTACATCACCGCCACCGAGGGGCTCGTCAATAGCTTCATCATCCACGAAACAACGCAGGTCGCCTAGCGCGCTCTTCCTCTGTTTCTCTGCCGCGCCCTTGCACTCACACAGGGGCGCGGATCGTTTTTGGCGCACCGTCGGGATCGTATCATGAGCGCAGTCGCTGCCCTGCATCAAATGACATGCCAATCTGAGGCGCAGGATACCGCTTCGCAATGCTGTGCGCTCTGCGCGCTATTTATAGGGATTGCTCCCCTTGTTGGCAGCCATGGCTTCTTTAGGTTGAGCTCTGCTACTTACTTTGTATGAGGCAACAGTGCTCATGATGCGCTTCAGGCGGAGTACCTCATGCTTGGCAGAAAGATTTTTGACAGAGAGAGGTGTTTTTGCTAGTATTCAGAGATGAACAAATTTTTATTATCCTGCACGCCTGCTCTCTGCCTGACGATGCCTCTTACCAGCACGCAGCCAGTGTCTGCTCTGAGCAAAGAAGCGCAGAATGAACTCCTCTACGACGCCCTGCTCGTCACCATGGAGCATTTTTATCAGGTCTACTGGATCGCAGTACAAGAGAACACCGAGCAGGATCGTGAGCAGGTTCAAGCCGCTATCACCTACTGCCAAAAGATGCTTCTCCTGCCGCAGCTGCCCGACGAGTGCCGCCCCTTCTTTGAGCAAACAATCAAGATACTCACGCAGCATCTCGCGGCTCCTCCAAAAAAGGCGGAGAAGCTGCTCCAATCGCTCGCCGATGATAGCCCTGGCGGCAGGCTCGTGCAGAGCTCGATGTACGGGGTAGCCTTTATCTTGCAGCGGCGCGTCTCGCCTCAGCCAGATCAGGAATCGCTCATGGAGATCGGCATTGCCGTCATGGAGTTACGCGCGGCGCGTTTCCTCGGGATCGCTCCTTGAGCTGAGAGGCTTATTTTACGCGTAGGTAGACGAGATGCCGACGCTCATGCGCGTGCGGGCTGTCCGTGGTGATGATGAGACGCACGAGTTGCTTGGATCGCGTCTGCTTCGGCGTGGCGGTGATGCGGTACTCGCGACCAGCGCGGACCGTCTGAGTCGCGATCGTAAAGCTCTCCTTGTCCAGACCCGCATCGACGAGCTTGCTGATGGGCGAGCCCTGTGGGATGCGCAGCGTGAGCGTCTGAGGGGAGGGGGCTGCACCGCGCTGCCAGATGAGCGCTTTGCTGCTCAATTGTAGGGCGACAGGCACGCGGAAGTGATAGGGCAGCGTCGCGCGTGTCCCATCGGTGAAATAGACATGCAGCTCACGTGTGCTGTCCTCGCCAAAGACGCGGCTATCGACGGTGAGCTGCACCTGCATCCGTTGATCGCCTGTGATGCGCGCGGTGAAGCAGTCGCAATTCGACTTCACACGCTTGACAGGCTTCGTAAAATTCTCCACCAGCAGCAGCGGCTCACGCGCCCAGCCTAGCGTCAGGTCGCGGTGGGGCTTGATCCCCTTTGCCGTGACAGCACTGCTCAGGCTGAGCAGTGCTGTCACGAGGGAAAGGAGTAGGGGCTTGATGCGCTTCATGCCTGAGTGCTGGATTGCCCTGCGTCGGAGTTGTCCTTCGTGACCTCATCCTTCTTGTCCGCAAAGAAACTCGCGATGAAGAAGAGCGTGGCGGCGATGCACACGCAGCTATCCGCGACATTGAAGGAAGGCCAGTGATAGCCCCTTGGGAAGCTCTCCGTGGTGATCCATGGGAAGGAGAAGTCGAGGAAGTCCACGACGTAGCCATTCGCCAGATTCTGCAAGAAGCTCAGCTTCTCCGCACCCTTGAGAAAAAATCCCTGCACGAGGCGGTCCGTCATATTCCCCAGCACACCTGCCATGATGAGCACCCAGCCGCAGCGCAGCAAGCGCGTGGCAAAGTAGCCGCGACGCAGCATGACGATGAGCACGACGAGAGCGATGAGCTGCACACCGAGGAAGAGAATGGGAGCCCAGGTCGTCCCATTGCCAAAGCCGAAGGCAACACCCGTGTTGTGCAGGCGCACGATGTTGAAGTTCATAATAGAGCTCCCTTCGATAACGGGGGTGCGCTCCAAGATGAAGTTCTGGAAGGGGGCTTCGTAGTTGAGGACGATGTACCACTTGCTCACCTGGTCGAGCACGTAGAGCACGACCAGAGTGAGGAGCATGAAGAGGCTGATTTTTTTCGCGTTCATGGGTGAGTGGGATTAGAGAGACTGCATCACGCTGGAGCAGCGGCCGCAGAGGCAGGCGTCATCGACGGCGGGCTCGTAGCGGCGGCAGCGCGGGCACATGCCGTGGGCAGATTTCTCCGCTGTGGCGGTGAGCTCGGCACCACTCTCGACGCGTAGCTCGGAGAGGATGAAGAATTCCTTCGCAAAGTCGCTGTCAGCGAGCAGCTCGAGCACCGTCGCATCCTCGCCCTCGGGGAGGATGAGCGTGACGGCGGCCTCGTTGTTCTTGTTGAACGCCTTCGCCTTCACCTGCGCTTCGATCGCGATCTGGATGCAGCTCTTGAGCTGCTGGAGGCGGGCGAAGACAGCCGTGTAGCCCTTCTCAAAGGCAGCGTCCGCCTCGGGGAAGAGCTGCTCGTGCACGGAGTCTGTGTTGCCCGCATGCTGCCATGCCTCCTCCGCCGTGTAGGCGAGGATGGGGGCGAGCAGCTTGACGAGCGCGTCAAAGATGCGGCTGAGTGCGAACTGCTTGCTCACGCGGCGCGCGCAGTCCGCGGCGTCGCAGTAGAGACTATCCTTTGTGATGTCGATGTAGAGAGCTGAGAGCTCGTTGGTGCAGAACTGATTGATACCCGTGAAGACCTTGCGGAAGTCATAGGCGGCGTAGGCCGCGCGTACCTCGGTGATTAGCGCGTTGAGACGCTCGAGGATCCAGAGATCAAGGGGCTCCAGCTGCTGGGGATGCTGCCCCTCGTAGCCCTTGAGATTCGCCAGCAGGATGCGCAGTGTGTTGCGCAGGCGGCGGTAGGGATCGGTGATCTGCTTGAAGAGATTCTCACCAAAGGGCACCTCATGCTGCCAGTCTACACTGCTCACCCAGAGGCGTACGATGTCAGCACCATATTTGTCATAGAAATACTTGGCTGCCGTGGGCTTGCCTGAGCCAGCCGCGCTCTTGGAGAGTTTTGTTTTGTCCTGATTGACGACGAATCCGTGCGTCATCACCGCCTTGTAAGGCGCGCTCTGCCGGTAGGCGCAGGAGAGCATCAGTGAGCTCTGGAACCAGCCGCGATGCTGGTCGGTCGCCTCCAGATAGAGATCAGCCGGCGCGTGGAGCTCGGGGTGCGTCTCGAGGACGGCGACATGCGAGCAGCCTGAGTCGATCCAGACGTCGAGCGTGTCCTTGCCCTTCTTGTAGGTCTTGTCCAGACCGAGGCGGGAGCAGAGCTCCGCGTCGCTGAGCTCGAACCAGATATTCGTCCCCTCTGTGTGGACGAGATCGGCGATCTTGTTGACAATATCGGCATCGAGTATAGGCATGTCATTCTCGTCAAAGAGAACGGGAAGCGGGACACCCCAGGTACGCTGGCGGCTGATGCACCAGTCGGGACGCGCCTCGACGGTGCTCGAGATGCGGTTGAGCCCCCATGCGGGCAGCCACTGCGTCTTCTCGATCTCGCTGAGTGCGAGGGGGCGCAGCTTGTCCATGCTGATGAAGAACTGCTTGACCGCGCGGAAAATGATAGGTGTCTTCGACCTCCAGCAGTGGGGGTACTGGTGGGAGAACTCCTCGCGACCCAGCGCGCGACCCTTTGCCGTGAGGATGTCGATGATAGCCTCATTGCTCTTGAAGACATGCTGCCCCACGAGCTCGGGGATCTGGCAGGCGGCGGTGTAGTTGCCATTGTCATCCACGGGGGAGAGGACTTCTAGACCGTACTGCATACCGACATTGTAGTCATCCGTACCGTGACCAGGGGCGATGTGAACCGCGCCCGAGCCTGTGTCCGTCGTGACAAAGCTGCCCATGACGATGAGGCTCTCGCGATCGAGGAAGGGGTGACGCGCCGTCTTCTTCTCCAGATCCTGCCCCTTGAAGGAGGCCAGCTCCTCTTCCATCGTCCATCCTGCGCGCTCGCAGAACGTGTCGATGAGCTCGCGGACGAGGATGAAGTTGCGCTGCTCGCCATCCTTGCTGTAGCGGGCGATCACGTAGGTGAACTCGGGATTGAGCGCCACCGCGAGATTGCTAGGCAGCGTCCAAGGTGTGGTCGTCCAGATCACGATATCACAGGAGATATCGCAGACAGGCTCGCTCATGGGGAAGGCGACAAAGATAGCTGTGCTCGTCTCCTCCATGTACTCCACCTCCGCCTCGGCGAGAGCGGTGTGGTGCGCGTAACTCCACTGCACAGGCTTGAGACTCTGATAGACTGCACCCTGCTCAACGAGCTTTGCAAAGACGCGCAGAATGGACGCCTCGTAGGCGGGCTCCATAGTGACGTAGGGGGCGAACCAATCGGCGAAGATACCGAGACGGCGGAAAGAGGCGCGCTGCTGGTCGATGAAACCGCGGGCGAAATCGGTGCAGAGACTGCGGATCTTGGCAGGCTCGAGACCCTGATGCTCCTTGACCACCTTTGCCTCGATGGGCAGGCCGTGGCAGTCCCAGCCGGGGATGAAGGGAGTGTAGAATCCAGCCATGCTCTTGCTCTTGATGATGAGATCTTTGAGCGTCTTGTTGAGTGCTGTGCCCATGTGGACATCGCCATTGGCGAAGGGGGGACCGTCATGCAGGATGAAGGTAGGAGCGCCCTCGGCCTTGCGCTTGCTTATAATTCGTTCGTAGAGCTTGCTGCTTTCCCATTGCTCGAGGCGCTTGGGTTCGTTGATAGTCAAATCCCCGCGCATGGGGAAGGTGGTATCAGGAAGGAAGATAGTATCCTTATAGCTTTTAGCGTCGTTACTCATACGTGGGCGGGATTGTATCATTTTCGCAGACAGTAGTCAAGTGTTCTCCCAGTGCGTAAAGCTAACAGAAATCGAGCCTCACCGCGAGCGCATAAAAACATACAGATGATACCTAAAAAGATGCGAAGCATCTTGGATTCTTAAGGTCTAGACCTTAAGCGATCTCCGGCGATCGTTCGCCAGCGGGTCTGGGCAGAGCCCGAGGAGATGCTGGATCGCAGATCCAGCAGGGTGTCAGTTCAAAGCGACATCAGCACACGCCCGCGAGGCAAACCCAGCATGGCAGCAACGGCGCCAACTGACGCCCCCGCCCACCTGCGCCCGAAGGGCGCCACTTCTCCACCCGCCGCAAACGCGAAGCCCCACATCCCAAAAGCCCCGCCATATCACAAGCCACCATCCCCACACACGGAGAGGCGCCAAGACTTTCGTCATGACGCCTCCCATCTAGCTTACTACTTATGAAATACAATCACAGATGAAACACAGAGTCTATTAAAACTTCTTACGCATCCCTTATGTGGTGTTATGTATTTCGACACGCAAGCAAGCGTATTCGTTCAATGAATTTTTATTTTTTTGTAAAATATGTTTTTTAGCGTATCCATCTCCCCACACCCTTGGGAGGGCGACCATGGGAGAGAGGCTGGTAGCGTGTCTTGTCCTCATTGCCCCAGAGGGGGACCCCGAGAGCGCGGTACCAATTCTTACTCATGCTCATACCCGTGTGACAGCCGTAGCTATAGCAAATCGCGCCAGGCGCGAAGATATCGCGGCGAATCTTGCCCAGATCCTTCTCATGAATCCAGACCTGAGACGCGCCCATGATAGCGCAGCTATAATCCAGCATAAACGCATGCGCATTCGAATGACCATAATAAGTAAATTTGTGAATCTTGCCCCCGTGACGCGGCGCGGAATTGAGCGCGGCAAGGACCTCCTTATTGTTGCTCACCCAGACGAGGCGCGCCTTGTACTTCACCGAGTGCTCCTGAATCCACTGCACGTAGGGCTTGCCATCCTCCGTCGCGCGTGCGGCGTAGGCGGGGCGGTAGACGATCCACGTGATGGGCGTGTGAGCATCCTTGCTACGCAGCGTGCCCATGTGTAGTGTAGACGCGCGGATAAAGTTCGCCCACCAGCGGTCATGAACCTGATCGGACCTGCGGTAATTCTCCCATGACTTCAGCGCGACGCCCCCCGCCATGATGACCTCATGGGCGCGCACGTGGTTCGTCAGGACAACAAAACAAGATAAAAGGGCAAGAATCAACGGTTTCATAGAATAGGAGCAATATAGGCGACGGCTCTCTAGAAGTCAAGACGAAAATAACTAGAACTGACTAGCAATACCTAGCGCAAAGAGCACACAATAACAGTAATTGACAAACAAGCAGAGGCAAGATATGATAGACCAATCGTACGAATAATTTATGAACACGCGTATCTCCCCCCTCCCATCCCTGCTGATTGTGAGCCTGTCTGCCCTCGCACTCCTCCCCCCCATGCTCGAGGCGCGCTCCCCCTACGCGCCGCCCACCTACAATCGCATCCACGCCCCCGCCTCGCTCGATGGCTACGTGCTGAGCTTTGACATCTGTGACCTCCAGCAGCACCGCCTAGACAGCGAGGAGCTGCTCTCCGCTTTTGATTCAAAATTCGTCAACTACGAGCACTGGGACTGGCGGGACGCGAGACGCGCGCGCTACCCGCTGGGAGTGGAGAAGATGCGCTTCTCCGAGCAGCTCTGCTACACCTACGACCACAGCTCCACGAGCCGCTACTACCGCGCCGAGCGCATCGCGCCCCATCAGATCTTTCTCTCACTCGGAGCAGATGAGCGCGACGACTCCTACCCTGAGAATTGGATCCTGCTGGATTTCAAAACCGCGCACTCTGGCATCGCCGTCTGGGGAGGCGAGGAAATGTTCTGGGGCAATATCTATTTCAAACTCACCCGCCCTCAGACCGAGCCGAGCCGCCCCACACTGCGTCCCCTCCCACCTGTAGAGGACGAGGGCTACAATGCCGACTCGCGGCGCTTTGACAGGCTGAGCCGCCGCCTGCTCAAGGAGAATACACTGGAGAACTGGGAAGCGCTCAAGGAATTCTACAACGAGCACTACGACAGACTCAGCGCGCGGCAGCGCGAGCTCTTCCCCATCGCCTACCGCTGCACGCAGAGCTTTCGCAGCACCGCGATGACCCACTATGCGAAGCGACTCACCGAGCTACTCCCCGCTCTCATGGCAGGACAGAGCGTCAACCTCGCCCACGTCTCAGGCAACACAGCACTCCACTACGCCGCCGCGATGAAGAACAGAGCCCTCTGCGTCTACCTCGTCGAGCACGGAGCACGCATCAACGAGCTCAACGAAGATGAGCAGACCCCCCTCGACTGCCTGGGCACGAGCCGCACAGGACTCGATCGCTGGATGATACAGCATCACGCGAGGCGCAATCAGCCCCGAGCCACAGGACACGCCCTGCTGCTCGAGTATGCCGCGCGCGACTACATGGACACGCCCGCAGCCTACGTCATCAAGCACGCGAGCGAGCGCCTCGTGGCGAACTTCGTCAACGGCCTCTCAGGAGACCTCAACCTGCTACTCTCCTGCTACGCCCAGCGCGTCGACTACTTTGATCAGGGGATACGCAGCCGCGATGAGATCAGACGAGACAACATCATCTTTAACAAGAGATACCCCCGCCGCCAATTCCAATCACAGGACATCAGCGTCTCGCGCATCCATCTCAACAGCTACAGCATCCACTTCAAAGCCCCCATCCGCATGTGGACCTCCTTTAACCTCGAGCGACGCATCACGCTGGAGTACACCCTCACCGCCGAGTGGCGCGATGACCGATTCACCATCACCTCCATCAGGAGCAAAAGGATCTGACCCCAGCCCAGACTCGAGCTTCGCGGTAGCGTGCGCAGAGGAAAAAACACAATAGACAAAAAAATCGCTTGCATTGCGAGCCCAACTCTGCTATCATCTGGTCACATTCCATGCGCACGTGGCGGAATTGGTAGACGCGCTAGTTTCAGGTTCTAGTGAGTAACTTCGTGAAGGTTCGAGTCCTTTCGTGCGTACTTCAAGAGAGCTCTCGTGTCAATTATGACACGGGAGTTTTTTTGTGATCATGGGATATGCCCTACTAGCTTGTTTTTAGATAGAAATAACAATTGTTAAGTGTAATGAACAAGCTATATCCTACTGAAAACTAGTGTTTATGTAATTAGTAAAACGCTGCTGTACTCACTGCTATCTTGACAATAGCATTCCGATCGCTATGATAGGGGACATGAACGCTGAACGAATCATCGAATCAAATAGAAAAGTAAGGCGCTACACCATCACCGCTCTAGCCCTAGCCCTCCTCAGCTACGTATCCATACTCGCACTCTCGAGCTACTACAAGCTCCAAGACCGCGGTGCCTTCCTCGCAGGCGCTCACAGCACACAGGCAGAAGTCATCGACTACCGGCAAGGCATCAGCGAAGCCCTCTGGCAGCTGCTCCCCTCAGGACAGCTCCTGCTCAAGGGCGACACATACTACCGCCCCACCGTGCGCTACTACGACCAGCAGGGTGAGGCACAGCTGCTCGAGCTCGTGGAGCACTCCGCCGTAGGCTACCAGATAGGAGAGACTATCGCCCTGCACATCAACCCTGCGCGCGAGCTCGCTGTGCGCCAAGACTACGGTAGCGCACGCATGAGCGGCTCTGCCCTCAGCCTGAGCATCCAGCTAGGCCTCATCGCCTGCATCCTCGCTATCTGGATCACCTGCATGCGCCTCCTCAGAGATCAACGTCGTAGCGATGCACCCAGACGCGTCATCCACCCCCGCGCCTTCCCCGTACGCACGCGCAAGCGAGATAGGTTCGCAGGAGCCTAAAAGATACCTCTAACACAACCTCACAACAACACAAAAACGACATAGCCCAGAATCAACATCTGGGCTGTTTTGTTGCCCCCCCACTCGGAGGGGAATATGGAAAAAAGAGCTGCCTGCGCGCCGCCGCCTCACAGCATGGACTCCAGCTGATCGAGAGCCTCGACAAAGAGCTGAGCCGACCACTGCCCCGGAGCCGTCGCGCGCTCGCCGAGAAATCCATAGATGAGCGCGGATCCATATTGAGAATACAGCAGGCGACTCGTCGGACCGAGCTTGCCCATGCCCATCACCGCCATCGACCCTGTGCGTGACTCCAGCAGCTTGAGCCCCACCATCATATCCTCAATGGAATGGAGGCGAAAGGCGAACTTCACCACATCCACGCCCTGCTCTCGCGCGTAGAGCTCCTGCTCACGCAGTAGCTCCACATCAGGCGTCTTGTCAAAGTCGTGGTACGACGCCACCGTCAGCACCCGCGCATTGCGCGCTGCCTCTAGCAGCTCCTGCGCGCCCGCCAAGTGACGGATCTCCCAGTCAATCGCATCTGCCATCGAGAGCAGCGCCTGCATCGTCTCGCGTCGCTGCTCCTCGGGGATAGCGCGCAGCCCGCCCTCATCTGCGTGGCGGTAGGTCAGCAGCGTTGGCCTGCGCGCGGGGTGCGCGAGGATATCGCTGAGCGCTAGAGACTCGGGCAGCGCGTCGAGGCGCAGCTCCAGCGCATTGCATGAGGGCATACTCACGGGACTCGCGAGCTCGAGCCACTGAGCCCAGTCACTCACGGAGCCAATCACATAGGGGGGGAATGGAGTCTTGCCTTGTACGAATAAATCCTTCATGTCTGGAATCCTTATAGCAAATCTGCACCCGCCGCGCAAGCCGTACTTGCTGCACGCGAGCCAAAAAACGAAATGAAAAAGAGGGGGTGTAGAATTTCCCCCCCCCTCTGCGTTCTTCAAGGTAACAACAAAACACAACAAAACAAACCCATAGAAAACAACAGAATATGAACAAGTCATCCCTCCTCGCCGCCCTCGTCCTCGCCGCCGCCGTCGCCATGCCCGCCGCTGCCGCCCCCCGCCACGCCTCACACCTGCGCTCCTGCTCCAAGCCCGCCGTCGTCAAGCAAGTCGTCGTGAAGAAGAAGGTCGTCAAGAAGCAGGTCGTCGTCAGCAAAAAGGTCGTCAAGCGCAACGGAGTCGTCCAAAAGGTCGTCGTGAAGAAGAAGGTCGTCAAGAGCCCCGTCCGTGTCGTCAAGCGTCTCGGCGTGGTGAAGAAAGCCTCCGTCGTCCGCCGCGGATCTGCAAGAGCACTCGCCCGCCGCTAAGCATCCCCCTCCCCCCTCATTCTTCAATCCAAAAGAACTCCCCCACGTAGCACCGAGCTGCGCGGGGGAGTTCTTTTGCATCA
>CAYJLP010000002.1:14138-45810 GCA_964371115.1 uncultured Akkermansia sp.
GGGAAAGCTACTCAGTCAATGGAGAGCTCCTGCTCGATGTTGGCGAGCATTTCTTTGTAATGCGCCCTGCGCCTCCCCCATGAGAGGCTATGGAGGACGCGGTACTTGAGCCGCGCGAGCTTCAGCGTGTCGTCCGTGAGTTTTCTGAGCTTCTCCTGCTCGTGTAGTGCGACATAGGTCGCATAGGTCATGCGGTTCTTCTCACAGGGCGCGCTCAGAGCCGAGCGCAAGAACTCCTCGCTGCGCTGGATCATCGGCACTAGGCTTGAGGCGATCGACTGCTCATCCAGAGGCTCTTGCAGCATAGAGCTGAGATCATCTCTCGTCTCCTCGCTCAGGACACGCGACTCCATGCCGAGTAGCGAGAGCAGGCTGCCAAAGCGTGAGTAGCCTCTATCCCTATTGGCAAACACGACAAAGGGTTTTCTAAAAATGAGCGCAAAGCATACCCCGTGGTAGGAGTCGGTGATGAGGCTATCGCAGTCGCGTACCACCCGCAGCCACGCATAGACGGTCGTCTCCTGCTGCTTGCCTATCTCGACGAGGGGGAGGCGGCCTTGTGCCATGAGGCTCTGACGTATCTCTGGCTGCATATCGAGTACGTAGGAGGCGATGTAGCAATCTGGCAGGGCGCTGCAATCGCGCGCCGCGAGCTCTCCCCACCATGCCGCGTCAAAGAAGAAGACAGGATCCATGACCCACTGAGCCTCCACGCGCAGTCGGCGCTGACATATATCCACCGCCTCGCGCTCACGCACTGAGATGGCGTCAAAGCGTCCGATGTGGGCGAGCAGCGCGTCGCGGCTCGACTCGGGCCAGTCCCAGTCCGATAGCCCAAAGCTCGCCGCCATGGAGATGAGCTTTTTCTCAGGCAGGGCAAAGGAGCAGAAGTAGGCGAGCTTTGAGCTCGAGGTGTAGTAGTAGCGCCACACCTGATCTGAGCCGACGATAAAGGTGTCAAACTGCGCATTGAGCGCGCGCAGGTCGCGCATCCCTCTGAGATAGGGGGTCGTCTGCATCTGTTCGCGGGCGAAATCGCCAAAGAGCGTGTCTTCACACTCTCGTTGGGTGAATCGGCTCTGGGGGGCAAAAATCAGCCTATTAGCATAGCCCATCACATCGAGCTGACGCTGGAGGGCGAGCGCGGTGAGGCTGGCGCCGTAGTTCTGACTCCACCACATATTGAAGATTCCGACGCAGGCCGACGTATCAGGCATAGGGGCATTCATGTTGCTAGTCTTGAGTGAGAGATTTTAATCTGAAGCACCCATAAGATAGTCAAGCATCTGACTATCAAATGTACACCACGTAAATTTACATAATAACTATTAATTAGTCAACTGCAAATATCGCAGCTCCCAGTCATACATCCTCCAAGACTCCGCCCTGAGCCGAGCAGCCCAAACAACAAAAGCTCGATGTGGGCAAACACATCGAGCTTGTTATTCCGCTGGGCTTTTAGTAGACCGAGAGGATGAGGATAAAGATGAGGCTTAGGCGCGGCGGCGGCGGCGCGCGACGGCCAGCGGGATGAGCGTGAGGATGAGCGCTCCCGTCGTAGGCTCAGGCGCGATCTCATAGCCGATGGCTTGGAAGATAGCGAGATCCTGCTCGGAGAATTCGCGGTACACGCGAGAGTTGCCGAGTTGATAATTCAGCACGCCATCGATCTCAGGATGTGACAGGCTGGAGCCTAGATCCCAAGGATCGGGATTAAACACACCGATCACCTCCGAGCCAAAGACTAGATTGATATCAGACCCAGGCTGGAAAGAGGCGGGATCGGTCAGGTCGATGTCCAGCAGGGCATCCCAAGCCGTCATATGATAGAGGAGATTGCCATCGGGATCAGTGATGGCTCTATCGTCCGTGAGTACTGCTTGGTTCAAGACCGTCTGCGTGAGATCATACTCGATCTCATTGGTATCAGGATCGATGGATAGGATGAGAGGCGTGAGCAGCGAGCTGACGATTCCCATACCATGACTGATCTCATGGAGGAAGACCGACTCAAAGTCAAACTGGTTAAACCCTATACCAGCCGCATCGCCGTAGTAGAAATCCTTTGTACTATTGAACGAGATTTCGATATCTGCCGCGGCCGTATCCTTATTATAGCCGAGTAGCTTGCTCTGAGCCTCCGTGATGGCGGTGAACTGCAGCCCCCCCTTTGTCTCGTAAGGGGTATAAGAAGTCAATTGGAATTGATCCCCTGAAGGATTGCCACTCAACGACCCAACCAGATCGCTGGCAAATGCGGATCCCGCCTGCCCCAGCGTGGTGCTATCGAGGGCTTCATAGGAGAGATCAATCGTGATCTTGCTAGACAGAGTCCCATAGTTGAGCACTGAGCTCCAGTAGTCGAGCACATTGCCGACCGACTCATTGAACTGTGCTTGGGATACATTCGAGGTGTCAATCGTGCCATAGTTCACTTGGAACAGGTCGTTGCTCACGCCCAGGCCGTCCGAGTCGACCACCCATGCCTGAGCCGTCAGCGGCATCATGCCCATCAATAATGTAGCCGCTAGTGCGCGGAGAGATGATAGTTTCATATACTCTCTATATAGCAAACAACCCCTTCCAAATCAATAATAAAACTACCCTTTAACTAACGATATTTTACAATAATCATGACGCCTAACAAATACATGCTTAATGCGGTGCTTTCAAGTGGTTTAAAATAATGAAATTACAACACAGTCTAACAAGGCTTCTTCTCTTGTGAGCGCAAATTCGTGCGATCTTTTTTTGCACCGCGCCAGGTTCACCGCGGAGAGGGAGCCACCCACTACATCGTCCGTCTCATCAAGCGCATCACCATCCTGAGCCTCGGGATCATGCAAATCGTCCGCGCCCTGCTCTCAGCAGAGGGTAGCTGCGGAATGCTCAATCTGCGCGCGCCCATCCCATATACCAAAGCACGCGTCCCACAGACGCCCCGCGGAGCCGTAGAGACATCCCGCCCATCAGTGGGGCACCGCTAGGATGAGCCCTCCTGCTGGAGAGCACCACCTCGTCGGATGACGCTCTCCAGCAGCGGGCTAGCGATGTCAGCTCATGCTGGCAAAGAATTGATTGAGCGCGTCATGCAGACGCGCATCACTGGTGGTACGCATCGTCTTGCGTATGAGGAGGGTCGCGGAGCGCATGCTGCTGTGTAGGAGGCTGCCTTCCTCGCTCTCGACGTATTCGGAGAGCTGGAGCGTGACGCGCTCATGGCAGCCCTCGGCGCGGCACTGAGCCTCGTAGGCGTCGGAGCGCTGCTTGATGGCGGAGGCGCGCTGGGAGAGCTCGTCGAGCCTGTCTAGGGCCTTATCTACGCTGAGTGTGCCGTTGTTGACCTGCTTGCAGACGCGGCGCACGTCGGAGAAGACGACGCTGATTTCTTTGATGACGCTGATGGCGTCATAGTCTTGCTGCTGCGTGGAGCCGGCGGCCGTGTCGGCGGAGGCGAGGAGGGCGCCGGGCATGATGAGCAGCAGAGAGAGAGAGGGGGGGGATGCTGAGTTCATAAAACGTTACTTTAGCATATCGGATGACTGACGTACAAGCAAAATACTCTAGATTAGCGCGTTTCTAATGTCGCAATCATCTTGTTTTTCCTCTCCTCTCCGACGCCTTGCTCCACCAGACGACACACACCCTCTCCCCTGTCTCTGTCAGGGGGGAGGGTGTGTGTGATGAGGAGGCGCAGAGCGATGATGATGCAGCTAGCCGCGGGTGATGGAGGCTTCGAAGTTCTGACAGGCGCGCTTGAAGGTGGAGCTATTGTAGTAGTTCTTTTTCATGAAGTCCTGACGCAGCGCGTCGATGAGCGCGTCGATTTCGTTGTAGAGCTTTGTATACTGACGCTGCTCGACCATGCCTGCCATCCCCTGCTGCTCGCGTGTGTTGAGGCGTGCGACGATGTCTTCGCGGTGGCTACTCTGGCGACGTAGCTTGGTGGAGAGCTGGTTGAGCACGACGGCTCCCTCATCAGGTGTCGCTGCTCCCTCCTTCACCGCTTGGATGACCTGGAAATACTCGTTGTAGGTATCCAAGGTCGCGATGAGCACTTGCCTCAGCTCATAGAGATTGTCACTGGCGGAGGCGGGTTGGATGAGCGACGGGATAGCGCAGAGTACTCCGAGGGCGAGAGTAGTATGTATCTTCATAATACCATTGTATAGAATTCCCTAGGGGAGGTCAACTTAAAAAATGAGGCATCTCACTTACTATCATAGGCGAGCGATTAAATATTATTCTAAATAAGAATTTACCCAGCGTTAAATTTTAGCTTCAGTTTGAGCTTTTTTACACGTTTGATGAGGTCCTTTTCGAGGTCTTCGAAGGTGTCGCCCTCGTCGAGAAGTTTTTCGAGAGCTTCTTTCTGAGCTACGCCTTCGTTGAGCGCGGTGAGGTAGGAGATGAGCTTTTTGCGCCCCTTGTCACCCGTGAGGTCCATGAAGTAGGTCGTCGTCACGGCGGCGAGGAGGTAGGTGTTCACCCCATTGCCCATGTGGCGGCTAAAGCTGCTCTGGCTCATGTTGAAAAAGTCCTCGAGGCTGAAGGGGTACTCCGCTCCTGAGGCCGCGACGCGCTTCACCTCCGCCTGCACGCGCTTCGGGCTGGTGGAGAAGTTCAGGCTGTAGCTCTTTGTCGAGATGTAGCCGACGTATTCGGAGAGTCCCTCATTGATCCAGATGGGGATGGGGTTGAGCACGGTGCATTGGTGCGTGAGCTCATGGACGAGCACGTGGGAGTCGACGGTGCGCTCCTCGACCTTGCCGTCTTGCTTGATCCCCATGGACTCGAGCGGGACGAGTACGATGTCCATGCCCAGATCGCTCTCCTGGAGCACGCCTCGCGCTGCGGGGCGGCCGTTTGCGCCTACCTTTTGGCTAAAGGAGTATCTGTAGACGCCTGCACTGCCCTGGGGACCGCCTGCGGCGTAGTAGTCTGCCATGGTCTTGTAGAGGTAGGCGTGGAGCTTGGGCCGCTTGGTTTCGAATTTCTCCCCCTTCGGCAGAGCGGCTTGAGCCTCGGCTTCTTGATCGAGGATCTCGCGACGCGTCTCCATGCGGCAGATGGGCAGCAAGTGGCTGAGCACCATGTTCGCCTCCAGTCCGCATTCGAAGATGCGTGCGAGGCGCTCACGAGCCTTGCGACTGAGATGGACGGGGGAGTGGAAGACGAAGTTCTCCGTCTCATAGATGAGCTCATCGGATTTGTCGCCACGCTTCGGCGAGCTCTCGAGGTGGGAGGACATGGGGACGCCGAACTTGTAGGGCCATTTCTTGAAGCGCGAGGGCTTCTTTTTCTTTTCCGATGAGGCGGCGGTGGCTTTGGCACTGCTCTGGGCGACCGCATCGAGTGCCGAGAGCAGGAAGCAGCAGCTAGCGGCGAGCAGGGTGAGGTATTTGAATGGAAATCGTTTCATGTGATCAGGTCTATGATGTAGGGGGGGGGGACTAGCAGAATCGTAAGCAGTGATTTTCTAGTCTGTTGATCATAACAAATCAGTCATGCTAGATCAAGCGGATAAATCGCCCGCGCCCGCACGCGCAGGATGGAGAAAGGCGCCTCTGCATGACAGAGACGCCCTGGTAGAGATCGGCTAGCTCGATGGCAGGATGCGCTCATTCTCGTGTGGTTCAGTGCTGGGTGCAGGGCTCTCTGCTGCCTGCGCTTCGTCGCTCCTCTTGTCATAGACGAAGAGGTAGAGGATGCGGAAGAGTCCCCAGACGGGCAGCTGAAGCCAGAGGTAGTACCAGGGTCCCGCCCCGAGATTGTCCAGCATGCTGCCCTGCACGGGGCTCTGCTGGGTGTAGCCATAGTTCGTCCCCAGCCAGAGGTTGATAGGGATGACGGCGAGCAGGTAGACGTCGGCGTAGAGCAGCGTCTTGAGATCATCCCAGCCGCGCGCGCGCCAGCCGAGGATGCAGGGGATGCTCAGCCCCACGACGAGCAGCAGCCCATGCGCGATAAAGAAGATATAGTACGCCATGCTCGGGTAGCCATGCGCCATAGCTGGCGTGATGAGTGCCTGGATGCAGCCTGCCATGATGCCGAAGTAGGCGAAGGCACAGGCTCCATGCCGCCGCCACCAGAGCGCGATGAAGGCGACGATCATCATGATGCCGCAGAAGTGCAGCGGCAGATTGTTCTTCCAATCTCCATAATCATCCGCAAAGGCGCGCCATGTGAACTCGGAGATGAACTGCGCGGCGACGATGACGGCGAGGATGCGGCAGAGCAGGTAGCGGCGCGCCTGACTCAGGCGGCGCGCGTAGAGGATGAGGGCGGCGGCGACGGCGAGCGTGATGATGATGGCCCAGTAGTGGGGGGGCGACCAGCGGACAAAGGCGGTGGGATCGTTCATGGGAGGGGGAGGGATGGGGGCGTAAAATCTCTTGAGAGTGTACAGGAGTTGGCACGGGAATTCAATGGTTACTTCTACGCCTTGACAGATTGGGCTCGCTCCTGTATAAGATAGAAGAAGAAAAAGCCCCCACCGATGAGTATATCCTCAGCCCCCCATCTCTCCCTGCGCCTCATCCCATGGATCGCCCTCGTCGTCACGGCGAGTAGCTCCCTCTACTACATCCATCAGCTCCATGCGGCGCATGAACAAGAACGCCTCCGACGCCAGCAGCTCGAGTCGCATCAGCGAGCTCTGGAGGCAGAGCTGAGCCACACTCACGAGCAACTCACCCAGATGAGGTGCAAGCACAAGCAGATCGAGAGCTCACTCGCCGAGCTATTTGCACAGTATAATGAGAGCAACGCGCTACTCGCCGCAGCTGAGCAACGCATCGACGAGCTCGCCGCCCGCAACGAGCAGCTACGCGATGAGCGCAATGTCTATAAATCGAGTCTCAAAAGGCTCGAAAGGCAGACGAAGCCCAACGCCCAAAAGAGCACCCTCGACGTCGAAGCCCAGAGCGACGAGCTCTACGACCCGAGCATCTTTGGCCTACCTGACAGTCACTGAGCGCTATGCTCGCTCACCCCCCCGCCCACAGTCCGCGCCCTGCGCCGATCAGGTTCGATGCTTGACAGGGCGGCGATATTTGTATATAAGTTGTAAAAAGTCCTCATACTAGGGCGCATCTGCTCATCCTGAGCGGGCGCGCAATCATAGGGCTATAGACAATACACACAGAGTATGACCTACACGATGAGCCTGCCACTGGGCAGCATGCTGGAGCACTATCGCATTGAGCGCGTCTTGGGGCAGGGGATTTTTGGCATCACCTACCTCGCCTATGATACACAGGAGGAAAGACAGGTCGCGATACGCGAGCATTTCCCGAATAACTATGTCTTTCGCGGTGCGGATAGGATGCAGGTGCTGCCTCAGGAGGACAGTGAGGACATAGGCTGGATGCAGGAGAACTTTCTTGAAGAAGCCCATCTACTAGAGACGCTGGATCAGGCGCAGCTCGTGAAGATACACCGTACGTTCACCGCGAATGCGACGGCCTACTATGCCATGGACTACATCGAGGGCGTGCCTCTCTCGGAGGCATCGGAGCTGCGCCACAGCTCGCATCAGTGGACGGAGGAGGAGCTGCGCTCGCTGCTCGACTCCCTGCTCGGGGCTCTCGAGTACCTGCATGCCAAGGGCGCGCTGCATGGCGATATCAAGCCGGAGAATATTCTGGTGAATGCGCGCCTCGAGCCCACCATCATCGACTACGGCATGGCGCGGCGCGCCTACACCGATCAGACGGAGCATGTGATCGAGTCCATCGGCTACACACCCATCGAGCAGCTCAAGAGCCAGAGTGAAGTGGGCGCGTGGAGTGATCTCTATGCGCTGGGCTGCACGATGTATACGCTGATGACAGGCGAGCGTCCCGCGCGCAGTATAGATCGCATCCAGGTGGCGCAAGATCCGGTGAAGCCTCTCTTGGGGTATGAGGAGCTATCACATTACAGCTTGATAATCAGGGAGAGTGTTGACCATGCGATGGCGGTGGACGCAGGCAAGCGATGGCAATCAGCGCGTGAATGGCGCGTCGTGGTGCAGGGTGGCTATCTCAACCCAACGGGCCCGCAGTATATCTACAAGACCTCCCGACTCACGTGGCTGGGGCTGGGGATCTCCACCATGGCTCTACTGGGGCTGGGCGGCGTGCTGATCTATCACGGTCAGGAGGTGGATCACTACGAGGGTCTGCTAGCGGCGCATAGGCAGCAGGTGGAGCATGCCAAGGATGTGATGGCCTATATGGTCGAGGACAATCTGGATGAGGAGCGCATCCGCATGGAGCCTGCGCGCACGGATCTCTATGTCTGCCTGAGTGAGGCGATGCAAGCGGATAGGGACAAGGACTACCCGAGAGCCTTCCGACTCTACCGACAGGCCGCGGCGCAGGGTGATCCCGATGCGCAGAACAATCTCGGCTCTCTCTATGAGCAGACCGTGGGTGAGAATCCCCCCTACGCGCTGGCTCTGAAATGGTACACCCGCGCAGCGATGCGTGGCAGCGGCTACGCGATGAAGAACCTAGGCTCCTGCTACGAGCTGGGCAAGGGCGTGCCCGTCGACACGGCGCAGGCGCGCGCGTGGTACCTGAAGTGTCTCGAGACGCTAGATCCGCGCTATGAGAAGGCGCGCAAGCTAGCCGAGCAGGGGCTCAAGCGCATCGATCAAGGCGCGCTGTAGCGTGCCGCGCGCGCTAGGGCAGGGAGAGGGGCTCGCTGGGCTCGCCGCTCCCTGCCTTTTTACTTGCGATGAGTGGCTAGGCGTGCTAATATGGGCTGTGAACGATCTAGAAAGAACGCTGCCCCAGCCCTGCACACTCGATACGCGCTACAAGTACGTTGGATTCTACACCCGCGGCATCCACAGGTGGGATGACGCGGCCTTCTGCGCGCTCACGCCACGCCTGCCTAGCTATGTGTTTGCCCTCGGAGAGAGCCGGCGTCTCATCCTCTGGCGCAGTCATGAGCGCCTCGGTGAGATCCATGGGGAAGATCCTGAGACCTGGGTGCTGCCGATGCATGTGCTCTTTGACTACTTCTCCCACCATCACTGCTGGCAGGACTCGGTCGTGCCGATTGGCATCGTCCCTGAGTCATGGCATCGCAAGCACCTCTGCTGCGAAATGCCTGCGATCAATGCGCATGATTTCTCCTGCTTCACCATTTCGGAGCAGGGCATGCGCGTCTTCATCTACCCCGACGATGCGCCCGAGCGTGCGCTATCAGATCTCGTGGAGCAGATAGGGAGTCGCTGCACGATCACGCCTATCCCCATCCCTGATGTGCCGCAAGGTCAGGAGCAAAAAATCCCCGATGCCTACGCCCAGTACTGCCTCGACGGCATCATGCGCCTGCGCACGCTGCTCGATCTCATCACGGACGCCGAGAGCTACCGGCGCTGGTATCCCGATGTCAAGCGAGCCTCGCACCTGATGAGCTACTGGAGTCACGGCATCACGGGGAGCGAGCACAACCTGCAGGATGATGATGTCGCCCGCCTCGATGCCATCCCCTACCTCGCGTGGTACCGCGAGGCGCGGCTCTGGGAGCGTGATATGCCGCAGGGTCTCCACACGCTCTACGTGGAGCAGCTCGACCGTATCGCGCTCTATGACTACCAGCCCGAGCTCGGACGTCGCTTTGAGCTGCTCGCGCGAGAGCAGGAGGAGAGACCGCGCAAGCTCATCTTGCAGCAGACGCAAGATGCCTCTCGCGCGCTGCCCTGCGATGTGACGGGGCGATTCCACCTCCTGCCGGCTGATGCCCCCTGGCCTTACTGGCTGTACTTGCAGCAGGGAGAGGAGCAGATTTCACTGCGGCATTGCAATCCGTATCCCCTTGATGACGAGATTGTCCTCACGCCTTATTACTTTGGCAATAGGTAATGTAACAAAATAGGGGCGAGCACACGTACTCGGAATCATCATATCAAAGCTTCCTTTTACGCAGACCGCGTTTCCTTCATTAACTACTGCCAAAGCCTTAATAATAATAACATCATCATAAAAAAATGATCAAATACATCATCACCTACGCTCTCTGCTTGCTCGCCTTTGTCGGCTGCTACAGCATCCTCGGTGAGGGGCATACCAAAGAAGCCCTCATCTTCCAAG
Source organism: uncultured Akkermansia sp. (assembly GCA_964371115.1). Classification (GTDB taxonomy): domain Bacteria; phylum Verrucomicrobiota; class Verrucomicrobiia; order Verrucomicrobiales; family Akkermansiaceae; genus Akkermansia. Next base: position 24,227 of record CAYJLP010000002.1, read on the forward strand.
TCCTCCTCTTCTGGCTGCTCAATGAGCTATGGTTGCGGCTCGCCGCCCTGCCGGTCACCATCGCAACCCTGTTGAGATGGTTTAGGAAGCGCAAGGATATCTCGGAGGCTACCACCGACAAGATCAATCGCCTCAGCAGTGTGTCGCTGCTCCTGCTGCCGCATGGGATATTTGCGCTACTCTATCTGATCAACCAGCTCTCGCAGGGAGGCTTCCAAGCCTGGCTGGAGCTGCCGCTGAGTCAGGGTTTGTTTGCGAGTGCCTATGTGGGCTGTGTGCTGCTCTTTGTGCTCGCCCTGTGCACGCGGATGCACGGGCTATCTCTGATTTTTTTCTTTGAGGATCTGGAGGAAGAGAACGAGCATATCCCTGTGGAGCAGCGCACGGCACAGCCACATCATGCGGCGGATGCTGCACCTGCTGCACGGTCAGCCTCGGAGCTGCAGGAGAGACGCTCTCGCTATGGAGCGAAGCACCGCCGTATGACCGAGCAACTGCTCGCGGACTCCGAGACCATCCTCTACCAGACAAGCCCCGTCGCCTCGGCGAGGCGTGAGATGGGGCTAAACTATGTCGTGGGCTCGCTGCTCCTCGGGCTAGGCGCGCTCGTGACTGTGAGCGTCACGGTGCTGTCGTGGGCGCGTATGGAGGGATGGGTGCTGGCTCTGCTCCTGATGATGGGAGTGATCTTCACCCTCCTCTTTCTCGGATGGGTCAGCGCGCCCCTGCGCACCAAAAAGCATAGACAGCGCGTGGATTACTTCCTCACGGAGAAGCGCGCGCTCATCTGCGAACCCAGAAAGAAGCCGCGCTCGATCTTCTGGGCGGACGCACCGCGCTGTCATCTGGCTCTCTACGATCAGGGCGTGGGCAATATCTACCTCATTGAGCGGCGTGGTCTGCTGGGCAAGTTCGCCGCAGCGGCAGAGAAAGTCATCGGGGAGTCGACGGAGGACTACGATGAGACGGATTCTAATCATGGCAATAGGCTCAATGGATTGATCCAAGTCGAGCAGGGGCGGGAGATCTTTGCCCTCGTGGAGCGACTGCTGGGAGAGGCGCAGGCGCGCTCGTAAGAAGGAGGCGCGGTTTTTTTGATCGGCATGTTGCTCTTTTTATTACTCTGGCTATAGATCATGTAGCAAAATGTAGCGAACGCATTCTATCAGGATCATTGTATCAAGTCTTTCTTTTGTTGGGTGAAAAATCTTATTTTTCATTCAATAAAAGGAAGTAAATGCTCCTAACTTAATTAGATAGTGGCTGTCAAGGAGTAATTCGTATAAGTCCCCGAAGGGGCAGTCGCGTAGCGACTGTTATGCCGAATTGCGACTTGATGGACTCTATCTAATTAAGTACGCGGGCCGTGCTTCCTTCATTAAGTACTGCCAAAGTAATAATTAAGGTGGGTGTTTGACTAACTCTTGTTTTTGAACAGCCGCGCGAGCGGTCATGTCATAGATGTTATGAGTTTCTATCTATTGAATATCGCGAGACTGCTGGGGCTGTATGTGTTCATCACCCTTGTGTGCTTTTCTCCTTTCGCCTATTTGTTGCGAGATGGCTTAGGACCAGATGCCTCAGAGCGGAGCGAGGGGCTGGAGGCTCTAGGGCGCACGCTGGATAATCTCTACTATGGGTGGCTTCTCTTGGGATTTCTGCTGCTTTTTGTGGGGACACGCACGGCTCTCAAGCGCGCGGGCTATTGGCCCCGCGTGCAGAGCTGGAATCGGTATGAGAACTATGTGCTGGTGCCCTACGTCGCTCTGCTCTATTACATCCTCTCACTCTGATACACGAACCCTCAGTGATGCGTCGCATCACTGAGGGTCACAGCTAGCAGTGCTAGCACTCTGATTCTGCACTATTCTGCGCGCTCCATCTGACGCTGTGTACGGCGGCGGCGTGAGAGCAGTCCTGCTAGCGCGAGGAGACTGAGTGTCGCCGTCGAGGGCTCTGGGATGAGCTCGCGCCCGATGACGAGGTCTGTTGCCTCGCCCGTGTAGGTGAAGGTGACAGGGCCGTCTTCGTAATCGTAGCGCACGCCGTCGTACTCGACATAGATGGAGGCGACATCGTCGATGAGTCCTCCTGTTCCCTCGGTGATGAGGTCAAAGAGATTCACCGTCAGTGTATTGCCCGCCGTGTCGAACATATCGCCGTCGATGAGCGTCAGGCGGAATGTCTCCGTCGCCATGAGCTCGGCTCCGAGTGTGACGTTCACTGTGCCCAGCTCATTGATGGTGAGCATCTGTTCCGCTGTGACCGTGATGTTGGAGTAGTCGCTCGTGGAGTTCACGTGGAAGCTCAGCATATTCGTATCGGCGAATTTCGTCGAGCCCGTCAGGGTGATCTGGCTCGTGCTTTCTATCGCGTAGGAGCCGACGGCGACCTCACTCACAAACCAATAGTCGGATTTGACGCGGTACTTCCCCTGGCTAAAGATGAGCGCATCCTCTTGCGCCCCGATGTTGTCGACACTGGCCGCCGCCGCGCGTGTGCTGCTCGCCTGCTGGGTCGTGACGCTGTCAGATGTCCTCGTGGAGGGAGTCGGTAGCGTGTCCAAGTCCGAGACATTGACGAGGGGATGGTCACTCGGAGGTTCGAGCCCAGAAACGCGACCTTGGTAGCTAGCGGACGTGGAGATGCTGGTGATGTCTCCTGTGAGGGTGACGACATCGCCTTTCCCCGCGTGCAGGGTGAGATTGGGCGAGCTGAATTGGATGGCATCACCCAGCGTCTGCTCCGCTCCCGTGCCGACGAGCGCGCTCACGGTGGCTCCATGCCCGAAGTTTAGCACCGCATCGACGCCCTCGCTGGGTGGGACGAGGCTTCCGAGCCATGTCCCACTGTCTGCGACGCGTATACCCACGGTAGATTTGTAGTGCTTGCTGCTGCGATCCGTGATGACGGTGCCTGTAGCGTCGTAAAGGTGGGTCGACTCACTCGTGTGCGCGCTGATGGAGCCTGTGATGAGTCCGCTCTTGTTGATGTAGCCGAGGTCGGGATCGTCTGCTCCGGAGAAGCCTAGCTGCTCGGCTGTCTTGTAGACAAAATGAGCTCCCACGGCCGTGGAGACGCCCGTCGCCTCGACCGTCCCCGAGATCGCTGGAGCTAGCAGCTCCTCGGTGTAGCCTCCATACGTGAGCTCGGAGCTCAAGTAGATCATGACGCCTGCTGTGTTTGACACTTGACTGCTATGAGTCGATGTGTTGTTGACGCGTACTTGGCTCGAGATCTCGCCGCCTGCGCCGTTTGAGATGATGCCAAAGGCTTCACTGTCTCCCGCGTTGATGGTGATGTCCCCAGTGATCGTGCCAAAGCTACTGTAGCCTTCTATTTCGATGCCGCGCACGGCTCCCGTACTGGTGATGGTGATATCGGAGGATATCTCCTCGACATGGCTCATTTTTGAGTAGTCTGCATAGTCTTGTAGATAGATGCCTCGTATCGTCGATCTGCCTGTCGCGTCTGGGGCTCTGTCTATGGTGATCTTGGTGCTGATGCTCTCTGCGTTGCCAGCGTAGGAGATGGCATTCGCATCGTTTTTTACATTGATCGAGATGCTTCCTGCGAGATTAGCGTCAGCTTGTCCATTAAAGACTTGAATACCCTCTGCGTATTCCCCCTTGAGCGAGATGCTGCCTTCATAGCTGCCTAGTGAGCTGACTTGGATGCCTAAACTGGTATTGGCGATGCCACTTCCTCCGATTGTGATGCTGCTGGAGGCATCAAAGCTCGCGAGATGTGCGTCGAGTACGATACCTCGGGCTAGCAAGGATGTCGTGTCAGACTCCGTTGTGATGCTGATCTGGCTGTTGCTCACGCTGACAGAGCCCTCGTGCTTGCCCACGACGCCCCAGCTATTATTGCGTGCATTGTATCCATAATCGGCACCCTTGATGTTGATATTGGTCGTGAGTCCATTGATCGAGAATGTAGCGCTGCTCGTCGAATCGATGAGCACACCCGTCATGCTCTTACTCGCGTAGTCGGAGTCTGTCGGCTCGACATCGGGGGTGGCTACGGTGATGCTCCCAGAAAGAGGAGCAGTGAAATTTGTGGTGCCACTCACCGACACGCCCACGAGGTCGTCATTACGACCGATGCTGGTGTTGGTCACATTGACACTGCCCAGTGGGGTCGTGCCGTCAAAGGTGGTCGAGGTGATCGTCTCGCCATAGCTAGACGCACAGGGCAGCCCCGCGAGGGCTACCCACAAGGGTAATGATCGTTTCATATAAGGGGAGGGGGATGAGGCTTATCCTACACAAGCAGCGTTGCGTCATGCGGATTCTGCCCCTCAGTATACGAAGCGAGAAGAAAAGATCAAGGGTAAAAACTGTTAGGTTGTTATTATTATACTTTGATAATACAATTTAAATAAAATCTATCCTTATTCACTTATAGATCAGATGTTAGCAGTCATTAGAACTGTTCGCGCTCATGCGCGCTGCGGCTCCAGTAGCGCGCGAGTGAGGCGCAGAAGATGGTCTGCGCCTGATGGTAAAGCATCAGTGGCAGCACGAGTGTCTTGTCAAATGCCCCAAAGATCGCCAGCATCATGGGAGCGCCGACAGCGAGGCTCTTCTTGGGCCCGCAGAAGACGATGGCGATGCGGTCCGCCATGTTGAATCCCAGCCAGCGCGCCACAAGGTAAGCCGCCGTCTGCATAAAGGACACGGTGATGAGGCAGCCCAGCAGGATGCGCAGCAACAGCGTGAGCTCGAACTCACTCCAGAATCCCGCCACAGTCGCCTCGGAGAAGGCGGTGTAGACGATGAGCCACACGGGCGACTGATCCGCCCAGCCGAGAGCCCCCTTGTGCCGCAGCGACCAGGGGCGCACCCACCGCTGCACGAGCTGCCCCACGACAAAGGGGAGTAGGACAAAGAAGCACACCTTCTGGATCGCATCGAGGCTCACACCCATCTGCATGCCCGCGCTCTCAAAGAGCAGGCTGACGAGCAGAGGCGAGAGCACGATGCCGAGGATGCTCGACATGGGCGCGGAGCAGATCGCCGCCGCGACATTGCCCCCTGCGATGGAGGTGAAGACCACGCAGCCCTGCACGGTCGAAGGCAGGCAGGCGAGGTAGAGAAAGCCGCCAAAGAACACGGGCGTCACCAAGGCGGTGAGCAGCGGGGACGCGGCGAGCATGAAGAGCGGGAAGAGCACAAAGGTGAACGCAAAAATCGTCAGCTGCAAGCGCCAATGCAGCAGTCCCGCAATCATCTGCGCTCGCTCGATGCGCACGCCGTAGAAGAAGAAGGGGATCATGATGGCGATCTGCGTCAGCCACTCAAATACGCTCGCCGTCTGCCCCGAGCAGGGCAGATAGAGACCGATGAGGACAGCGACCAAGATCCCGATCGTGAAGCGGTCGGCGAGGCCGTAGAGGGCGCGTAGGAAAGCCATCATAGCTCGCGCTCGGGGAATTCGTAGCTGACCTTGCCCGTGCTCGCCTTGAAGCCGAGGTAGGCTTCGAACTTCTTGCCTGTCTTCGAGCTAACAAAATCCTTGATAAGCTCCGTCTTGCCTTTCGCCAGCAGGCGCAGTACCATGGGGGCGGTGATGGTGACACCGCACATTTCCTTCGCGATGGTGAGTGGTTTCTTCGCCTTGCCGTAGCTGAGGCTGGGGATATGCCATGCCTGCTCGCTCTCGAGTAGCTCGTGCTCGCCCTTGCCCTTCACAGGGACAGAGCCATGCTTCGTCGCAGTGCTGAGATCAGCGGCGGCGGCGTTCGCCTTCGTGAATCGGCTATCACCCTTCGCATTCTTGCCTCGGGGCTCGCGGGGAGGGAACTCGAAGCCCACCTGCCCCTTCTTCGCATCCAGCACGAGGAAGGCGTCAAAGGCGCGCTTCGTGCGCTGGGAGACGAACTCTTTGATCAGCTCGCTCTTGCCCTCGGCGAGGATCTTTGCAAGGATGTCGCGGTTGAGCTCGCGGCCGAGCAGCAGGCGGGAGAGCGTGAGTCCCGCGCGGGTGGATCCCTCGCGCTTGAATTGAGGGACGCTCCAGCCCTTGCTGTTCTCAAAGACCTCCAGCTCGCCCTGTCCGATGACGGGGAAGAATCCGAGGCTCTCTTGCTCGGCCTCGGCGGCTTTTTCTGCGGGGGAGAGCTCGTCTTCGAAGTAGAACTCCGCCTTCCAGACGCGGGGACCTTCGATCAGACGCAGCCCTGCCTTGAAGGGTTTGCCGAAGCGCGAGCGGAAGCCCTCCATGAGGGGCAGCTCACGCTTGATGAGTAGATCGGTCATCAGCTCATCGCTCAGCGCGAGCCCTGCGTGCAGGCGGCGCAGGCGGAATTTGCACTGCTTGCAGGACACGGAGTCCATGCGGCTCGTGAGTCCGACGGCTTGGCAGGCGGGGCAGGCGATCTCGAGATCGGGATTGTGCCCGCTGTCCATGAACGTCCTCACACTCTGGATGATGTCCTCGGTGTAGGCGGCGATGTCCTTCATGAAGACGGGACGCGTCAGCTTGCCCTGCTCCATGAGCTTGAGTCGGTATTCCCAATCACCTGTGAGCTCGGGCGACGAGAGCGTGCTCAGGCCGATGCGACCGAGCAGCTCGATGAGGTCCATGCCACGACGCGTGGCGATGAGCTCTTTGCCATCGCGGATGATGTATTCCTGCGTGATGAGGCCTTCGATGATGGAGGCGCGGGTGGCGGGAGTACCGAGACCGCGCTCCTTCATGGCGGAGGAGAGTTCTTCATCTTCGACGAGCTTGCCCGCGCTCTCCATGGCGGAGAGGAGCGTGGCTTCGTTGTAATTGGCGGGGGGCTTCGTCATCTCGTCGCGCTTCTCGATGTGAAAGACGCTCGTGCGCTCGCCGGCGGCGACGGGGCAGAGGTCGTCTTTCTTCGCCTTGGCCGAGCTGCTGTAGAGCGCGCGCCAGCCGGCGACGCGCATGACGCGACCGTGGGAGTGGAAGTGGTCCTTCACCCCGTCGGCATGCGTGATGATGCTCTTTCTGTCCGTGTCTTCGAACTCGGCAGAGGGCATGAAGATGCCGAGGAAGCGCTGGAGGACGAGGATGTAGATTTTTTCCACATCTCCGCTGAGCTTCGCCACATGTCCCGTGGGGATGATCGCAAAGTGATCGCTCACCTTGCTGCTGTCAAAGACGCGCTTGCTCGCCTTGATCATCTTCTTGTCCAGAATCTCCTGGGCGAATGAGGAGAAGGCGGGCACCTTGTTCGCGATGTCGCCCACGGTGCGGTACGCCGTCTTCACGTAGTCATCGGGGAGGAACTTGGAGTCGGTACGCGGATAGGTGAGCACCTTGTGACGCTCGTAGCATTCCTGCGCGAGCTGGAGCGTGCGGCGTGCGGAGAAGCCGAAGCGGTTGCTGGCTTCCTTTTGCAGGGAGGTGAGGTCAAAGAGCAGCGGGGGGGCTTGCTTGACGGGCTTTTTCGTCTCGATGACTTCGGCTTGCTTGCCTGTGCAGCGTGCGACGATGGCCTCGGCGAGCTCGGTGGACCAGATGCGGTCTTTCGTACGCTCGGGGCGGGATTCGTCTTTTTTCCACGCGGCGTCGTACCACTTCGCATCATAGAGCCCTGCTTGGGCTTGGAAGCTGGCGCGCACCTCGTGGTAGCTCTGGGGGATGAAGGCGAGGATATCCTGCTGACGGCTCGCGAGCAGCGCCAGCGTGGGGGTCTGCACGCGTCCCGTGGGGGTGACGTGGAAGCCACCGGGGGCGGACTGGAGCACCGTGAGCGCGCGGGTGCTGTTGAGCCCCACGAGCCAGTCGGACTCGGCGCGGCAGACGGCAGCGTCGGCGAGGTTGAGCATCTGGGTGTCATCGACGAGGTGGTTCCACGATTCGTTGATGGCGTCATCGGTCATGCTCTGCATCCAGAGGCGCTTGAGGCTTTTTTTGATCTTGCCGTAGCGGATGATGTTGCGAAAGATGAGCTCACCCTCGCGGCCGGCATCGCAGGCATTGACGATGGTGGTGACGTCCTTGCTCTTCGCGAGGCGCAGCACCTTGCGGAGGCGGTCGGCGGTCTTTGCGATGGGCTCGAGCTCCATCTCCTTGGGGATGACGGGGAGGTAGTCCATCTTCCACGGCAGGCTCTTGCCGTCCTCGGTCTGGGGCTTTTTCTGCTCCAGCAGGTGACCGACGGCGGAGGTGATGTAGTGGGTGTCATTCACATAGGCGCCCGTCTTGTCATCCCGTTTGAATTTGCCGAGACTCTTGCCGAGGACTCGGGCGAGGTCGGTGGCTACACTGGGTTTTTCGGAGATGATGAGCGTCTTGGACATGGAACTGGATTTTTTTTGGGAAAGTGATCTTGGCGAGAGCTCTCCTCTCAGGCGGTCTAGCTGTCTGGTAGCTAGGTGGCGCGTGGGGGGAGAAGGTAGGGGGTTGCTTCGCTTCTCTATTACATGGGGGAAAATGAGTCGTTAGTCAAGCTAATAGTGAGTAATGGGTGATAACATTTTTCTTTTGCGATGGCGGGCGCGGAGATCTTAATTTATTCGCCCTGAGGCGTGCGGGTGTGAATAGGAGATAGGCTGGGATACAGATAAATTCCTAGAGCGCATGCGATCCTCTTTCGGCTTGCTGCCCTGGCGCTTTTTTGCTATCATGCATGCATAATGGGGGGGGGATTCGATGAAAGGAGAAAGAGGACACTTCGATAGAATACTAGTATGATAGAAAAACACCGTTATAGCGCATTGAGTTTATTCCCCGCTGGGATCATCATCCACGGCGTGCTGCTCTGTACGAATGCGATTTTTATCTTCCTGGTGTCACAGGGGCTCAGCGGATCTGCTTGGATCGTTTGCCTGTGTATTCTGATTGTGGTGGGTGCCTTTGAGCTGTATATGGCTGTGCTATTTTCTCAGAGACTACGCAGTCGCTTCGAGCTTGATCTAGGGCCGCAGCAGCTGGAATGGAGCCTGTACCGCGGCTCGAGGTGCCGCGCGTCACTGTCTCTCGCGGTGGAGAGCGTGGCGCAGCTGGTGATCAGTGCTGCCGCGGGGAGCAAGCTGCCGCGTGATGATGCGCATGGTTCGATTCGCTGCTTGTCGAATTTTTATCCCTTGCTCTACAGTGTGAGTCTCGTAGAGCGGGATGGCACGAGACATCTCCTCCTTGAGTCGGGCAAGCGCCGTATCGCGAGCGGTCTGCTCGATACGCTCGCGTGTCACTATCCCTCTGTATCTGTTGTACATGAGCTAGACGATGAGTCGCGGATTCTCCAGCCGCATCGGCAGAGGATGCTCAAGCTCAAGAAGAGAGTATGCACGGTGATACCTATTTTTTTTGGCGTCGTCACGCTCCTCTCAGCCTTGATGGCGTATCTCTGTGCCCGTGATTATGAGCAGAATCCGCCTCATGTTTGGCATGAGCGCGAGGCACTGCTACTCCATATGACGCAGAAGACGTCTTCTGATAGTGGTGGCGGTCGTAGAGGAGGGGGAGGCACGACGACGACGTCTTATTTCACGCTGCAGTACAGCTGGGCAGAGGCGGCACAAATAGGGAAAGTCGATACGACGTCCAACCCGGACTCGATCCTGTGGAGGAACCACGAGGGGCACCAGTGCCTCACGATCTATGTCAATGAGCGTGACCCTGAGGATATACGCCTCGAGACGCCATCTCGTGGCTTCGTGATCGCTATCACTGTTTTTTCCTTTACCGTTGGGAGTCTTACTATTTTGCTTCTTGTGCTACGTGTGCGCTACAAGCATGAGCTGGAGGGAATCGAGGCGGCGAGCTCGTAGAGCAGCTCGATGTGCTGGGGCTTGTTGTCCGTATCTCATTGGAGGAAACTCTTCACCATGAAATTGATGCGCTAGTGCTCCTCATCCTGCTTTCTGCGTGGGAAATCAAGTTTGACGACGACGATCAAAGCTGGTAGAATCCCCCGCGATGTCCCCTGAACAACAAGATGTCCTCACGACCTGCCGCAAGCTCTTCCAGCTCCTCTTGCTCTGCTGGATCCCCCTCTGGCTGCTCACGGCTCTAGCTGTCTCTTATGCGAACACCTCTAAAATTATCATTGATTTACAGCTGGCTATAGAGAAAGATAGTGCCTTTGTCGCGGCATCACTCTTGTCTATACTCTTCATCGTCAGTGCCCCTACCTACCTGCTCTCTCTCATCAGCTTCGCCATCGCTCCAGCTGTGAAGAATGCGTGGAGCTGGCTGCTGCGCTCGCTGGTACTCAGTGTGTGGTCCGTCCCCATGCTTCTTTGGATGGATGCTGACGGGGCGAGGCACGGTGGCAAGTCACTAGCCCCTACGCGATCTATCGCCTACTTGGTGCTTATCTTTGCCGTCCCCAGCGTGGCGTATGTGGGGCTGGCGCAGAGGAAGCTGCGGGGGATAGAAGCGAATCAATAAGGCGACAACGGGGGAGATCCCCCGTTGCCAATGAGTTGTTATTCTGCTTGCGCGAACATTTTTCGCACCTCTTGCCAGCAGAGGCTGAAGGTGGGGGAGAAGTCCTCGGGGCTGCGCGCCAGCCAGCGCTCGATGAGCTCCATGGAGAAGGGCTTCACGCCTGAGATCTCCGCGGCGGGGTAGTTGATTTTCCCCGTGTAGGCAGCGATGTAGACGCTGATGAATTCTTTGTTCGGCGTCTGCTGCGCGTCGATGGTGGTGACGGGGATGAGCTTGACATCCGTGATGCCGAGCTCCTCTTGCAGCTCACGTACGGCCGCCTCATCGGGGCTCTCGCCTGCATTCAGATGCCCACTACAGGAGCTATCCCAGCAGCTGGGCTGCGTGTCTTTCCACACGGAGCGCTTTTGGAGATAGCAGTCGCGATTTTTGTTGAATACGATGACGTGGACGGAGCGATGGAGCTGCTCCTCGTCGTGGATCTGCGCGCGGGTGCCCTGCGCGATTACCTCATTCTGCTCATTGACGATGTCAAAGATCTCGTCATCCTTTTGTGCGATGCTCGCCTGTGGGTGAGCATCGTAGGCGGCGGTGAGGGCTGCCCACTGGGCGAGGCTGAGCTCCTCGGGGCGGGCGGTGAGGGGGAGTCCGACCTGTGCGGCGACCTGCTTCCACGGAGGGCTATCAGGCAGCTGCTTGTGCATCTGCTTGCGTCGCTGGGAGAAGCAGCGGCGCATGAGCTGGTCCATCAGAGGATGGCTGTAGGCGGGCAGCTCGCGCTCATCGCGCGGGGTGAGTAGCATGACGGTGGAGTCGATGCGCGGGCGCGGGGAGAAGGCCTCGGGCGGGATGGTCTTGAGCGCCTGTGGTACCCAGTCCATCTGCATGCGCAGCGAGAGCAGCCCGTAGGCGTCATCGCTGGCCTGCGCGAGGATGCGGTCGATGAACTCTTTTTGCAGCATCACAACGGCGCGTGAGAAGGGGCAGGGGGAGGTGAGGAAGTTCGCGAGGATGGCACCGCCAGCCGAGTAGGGGAGATTGCCGATGAACTTGATGGGGCGCTCGGCAAACAGCTCGCGTGGATCCCATGTCGCGCCGTCGGCTTGGTGGACGGTGACATGCTCGCTCTCCGACCAGCGCTGGCGCTGGTAGTCAGCGAGGCGTGCGTCGTACTCGACGAGGATGAGCTTGCGGCAGAGTGGCGCGATGTGCTCGGTGAGCGCCCCTGTGCCAGGTCCGACCTCGACGACGCAGTCATCGGGCTGGATGTCGAGCTGGGCGACGATCCATTTTGCGACGTTCTCGTCGATGAGGAAATTTTGCCCCATGGATTTGGAGGGTGTGACGGAGAAGTCGTGCAGGACGTTGAGTGTGGCAGAGGCTTTCATCTGAGGGGAGTATAGGGCAGCTCCTGTGATTCGTCGAGCAAAATCGCTAGCGCGTGCCACTGGGAGCGGGTTGACTCTTTTTCTGAGGAGGAGGGGCTGCGCTCATACCTCACGCAGTCCCCGAGAAAACTCAGCGCGCGTCGCTCACCTCCAGCAGCCGACATCGTCTTCCCCTATCTCTTCTATCCCTCAATACGATCCTGCAAGTCCAGCTCACCTGCGGCCTCCCTCGCCGAGCGACTGCTAGCATCATCACCCTGTTCTGCTGCGTCCTGCTGCTGCGCTTCACGTTCGGCATCGGCCTCCACGATCAGATCGAGCAGCTCGTGGTCAAAAAATGCATTGTATCCTGCGAGCTCCATGGGCAGCATCTCATAGAGCGCCTCATAGGCCTTGTCTCGCGTGATGGCTGACTCAGCCGAGAGATTGGCCAAGACCTCGGCAAACTCCTCGCTCGGCTCTGTCACCCGCGCGAAAGCCTCCTTCAGATCATCCAGACGGCTCACGCGTCCGACGCGCGCGCCTATCACCATTCCCTCTGGGCTCAGGACGAGCAGGGTGGGGAGGCTCTTCACGCCGTACTTCTGCTGCTGCTTGCTATTGGCGGCGGCGAGGACACGTGGCAGCGGCTTGCGTGGGAAATCGAGCTCGACGAGCACAAAATGCTCCTGCGCATAGGCGGCAAACTCGGGCGTGCTCAAGAGATGCTTCTTCATCGCGATGCAGGAAGCGCACCAATCAGAGCCAGTGAAGAGCACGAGCACCTGCTTGCCCTGCGCCGCTGCTTGTTCCAAGGCTGTGGGCACATCCGTTTTCCACATAGTGGCGTGGAGGCTGGGCGCGACGAGTGTCGTGAGGGCGAGAATCGAGAGAAGGTGTTTGTTCATATGCCTCTCCAGTATACAGGCAACGCACCGCACTTGGCAACGATACAGTTATCCGCGACATTTCACGCACGCCCCCCCCCCCCTCTAAAACTATTGTTTGATTTTAAGCCTTGTTTTGATGTCTTTGTATACCTCTTTGTGTGTCCAGCGATTGTGCTTGGGAGCGAGGAAATACCCCAAAAGACTCTTCACTTTGAGCCATAGAGCAGACGGGCTTTTATGCCATCGGGCATCTTTTTTTGCCAATGCGGCAAAGTCGACTTCACTCTCTTTGGGAGGGCATTGGAGCGCATCAAGCAGTATTGAAGTCGCGTCGTGAGTGAGTTTATCGAGAAGAACCCTCTCGACATCTGCAAAAGGAGCTTCTGTAAGCAGATGGGGGGGGATTTGAGAGATATCATCAACCAGCCTGTCCATGAGTGCCAATTGCTTTAAAATGCTGGTGAATCGATCGACCCCTCGTTGGTAGTTTGCGATGACAACCATGGGTTTGTTAAATATGAGGCCAAAGCACATCCCATGGAATGAATCGGTGATGAGGCAGGAGCAGTCACGTATGGCTTTTAACCAGTCATAGATGCTGGCAGGGGTATTCTCGTTCTGGACGATATTGATGAATGGAATGTTGTCCACGAGAGGGGCTACTGCTGTCTCGACCGAAGCAGAGTCAAGGAGGTAAGTCGCAGCAAATCGCTCAGGGAGGGCGCGGGTGGATTTGTTGGCTAATGCTGACCAATCTCCTTCAGAAAGATAGAAAACGGGGTCGATGACGTGCGTCGCTAGGGCTCCCAACTCGCGTTGGCAGACAGCGACTGCTGATTTTTCTCTCACCGTGATGAGATTAAATCGCGAGAGCAGTTGACTTGCTATCTCATGGATGATAGGGAGACGTGCTAATTCGGCTTTGCCAAAGCTAGCGGCACAGGCGATTTTTCTTTTCTCGTTTTTGACAAAATCAAGATAGAAATAATAATCAAAGTAGTAGGTGCAGATCCCTCTCCAGATCTGATCAGACCCTACGATAAAGTTGTCGAAGTGGTCATTGAGCTTTACCAGCTGATCGTAGTTGGCAATAGGTGGAGTGACGCTTAGTTCAGCTATGGCAAACTGGTCAAAGACATCATTTTGAGCTTCCAAATCCTCGTTGAGAATATACCTGACTAGTTGACTGCTATAATTATTCTTAGAAAGAAATTGCTGAAGTCCATAGGACGTGAGAATAGCTCCATAATTTTTTGTTCCCCATAGATTGAGCAGAGCAACATTATTGTTGAGGTTTGAAGTGTCATTATTCATAATAAGTATACTTGAGAGCTAATTCAAAGTTGCAAAATGCGTGCCATTCCGAACATATCACAAATCTGTGGTCAGGGCAAGGCTGAATAAAGAAACTTAGTGAGAGCGATCGGCTATTTTTAAATGGTATGTTGTATTTTTCCCTTTCCAGAATAGAGTTATCAGGCTAGAATCATTCCATGCAAGATCAGGCTGGTTCCATTCACATACGAGGCGCGCGCGAACATAATCTCAAGGGTATTGATGTGGAGGTGCCGCTGCGCGGGATCACCGTGGTGACCGGTCCCAGTGGGAGTGGGAAGAGCTCGCTGGCGATGAGTACGCTCTACGCCGAGGGGCAGAGGCGCTATGTGGAGACCTTCTCCCCCTACGTACGCCAGTTCATGGATAGAATGAGCCGCCCCGATGTCGATGCCGTTGAGAATGTACCGCCCGCCATCGCATTGGGGCAGCGTAATTCTGTGAAAAACTCGCGCTCCACCGTGGGCACGATGACGGCTCTGAATGAATACCTAAAACTCATCTTCGCGCGCCTCGCCGTCGGCCATGATGCGCAGGGGCGCGAGATACGCCCCGAGAGCGCGCAGAGCGTGACGGAGCGACTGCTGCGTGAGAGCGCGGGCGCGGATGCGCTCGTGTGCTTTGAGAGCAAGCAGGTGGGAACATTCGACGACATGCGGCAGGCGCTGGAGGGGCAGGGCTACCTGCGCGTGCTCCATGAGGGCACGGTGCATCGCCTCGACAGCCTGAGCGGAGAAGAGCTTTCACAAGAATACTGGATGCTCATCCATGACCGCGTGCGCGTGGAGGAGGGGCAGAGACAGCGTCTGATGGAGGCGATTGAGACCGCGTTCCAACATGGGGGGGACGTGGTGCAGATCTCACTACGCCAAGAAGACGGCAGCTGGGCGAGCCCCGTGAGCTACCGCAGCGACTGGTTCCCCCTCGAGGAGCCACGCCCTGGGCTCTTCTCGGGGAATTCACCCCTCGGTGCCTGTCCCTCCTGCAAGGGCTACGGCCGCGCCATCACCTATGATTACAAGCGTGGCATCATCCCCGAAAAGAGCCTCGCCGACGGCGCGCTCAAGATGCTCAGCAGCCCCACACTCTCCGAGTGCTACCGCGATCTTGTCTACACGAATCGTATCGTCAAAGCCGTGCGCCTCAAGACCCCGTGGCAGGATCTCCGCGAGGAGGAGCGCGACTGGGTGATGAAGGGGAACTCAGGTGACATGGATGTCTACGAGGCCGCAGGCCGCGGGCTCTGGTACGGCATTGATGGAATCTTCCGCGATATGGAGAAGCACTCGCACAAGATGAGCGTGCGCGTCTTCCTCGCCCACTACCGCGTCTACAGCATCTGCCCTGACTGCCACGGTGGCCGCCTCCGCCCCGAGGCGCTCGCCTTCACCATAGGCGGCAAGAGTGTGCCCGAGGTGCAGGCCATGCCCATGGACGAGCTGCTCGGCTGGATAGACGCGCACCTCATGCAGGAGCAGCGCGAGGACAGATCACTCCAGCAGGCAGTACACGAGTTCCGCAGCCGTGTCGTCTACCTCTGCGAGGTGGGGCTAGGCTACCTCTCCGCGAGCCGCCTGACACGCTCGCTGTCGGGTGGCGAGATCGAGCGCGTGAGCCTGACCTCCTGCCTCGGCGCGTCGCTGACCGAGACGCTCTTCGTCCTCGACGAGCCCACCGTCGGACTGCACGCCCGCGACACCGACCGACTCATCGGTGCCATGCGTCGCCTCGCCGATAGGGGCAATACCCTCGTCGTCGTCGAGCACGAGGAGGCCGTCATGCGCGCCGCCGACCACCTCATCGACCTCGGTCCCGCCAGTGGCTCGGCAGGCGGCGAGCTCGTCTACGCGGGCTCTCCTCGCAAGATCACGAAGCGCACGGCGGCGAAGAAATCCCAGACCATCCCCTTCCTCAGCGGCGCGCGCAGCATCGCCATCCCTGAGAAACGCCGCAAGGCGCGCAAGAAACTCCGCCTGCGCGGCGTGAGCTGTCACAACATCCACGACCTCGACGTCGACATCCCGCTAGGCGTCTACACCTGCCTCACCGGCGTCTCCGGCAGCGGGAAGAGCTCGCTGGCCTGCCAGATGCTCTTTGGCCACGTCCACCCCGAGTCGCTCGACGACGAGGCCGAGGGCACGATGCGCGCGGTCAAGGGACTGGAGCATCTCGACGACGTGCTACTCGTCGACCAGAGCCCCATCGTGCGCACGCCGCGCTCCACGCCCGCCGTCTACATGGGTGTCTTCGAAGACATCCGCGCGCTCTTCACCGCCGAACCCGCCGCCCAAGCACGCGGGCTGAAGGCGGGCTACTTCTCCTTCAATAGTGGGGAGGGACGCTGCCCCCGCTGCGCGGGACTCGGGCAGGAGAAGGTGGAGATGCAGTTCCTCTCCGACATCTTCGTCCCCTGCGCGCTCTGCCACGGCACGCGCTACACCACACAGGCACTCAGCATCACCCTCTACGGGCGCAACATGGCGGAGCTGCTCGCGCTCGACATCAAGCAAGCCCAAGCCCTCTTCGCGAAGGAAAACAACGCCCGCGCCCGCCGCATCGCGCAAAAACTCCAAGTCCTACTCGACGTCGGCCTCGGTCACCTCGGCCTTGGCCAGCCCCTCAACACCCTGTCGGGCGGCGAAAACCAACGCCTCAAACTCGCGAAGCTCCTCGCCGAGGCCACAGGAAAGAAAGAGGAAAAACAGGAAAAAAACAAGAAAAAACTCCTCATCCTCGACGAACCCGGCACAGGGCTGCACTTCTGCGACCTCGAGCTGCTGCTGCGCGTCTTCAACCGCCTCGTCGACGAGGGGCACAGCCTGCTCGTCATCGAGCACAACCTCGAGCTCATCAAGTGCGCCGACCACCTCATCGACCTCGGCCCCGAGGGCGGACGCGAGGGCGGCACCATCGTCGCGGAGGGCACACCCGAGCAGGTCGCCCAGCTCGGACGCGGCTACACCGCCCACTACCTCGCCGAAGCGCTGGGTATGAAGACAGGGCATCAGGCACCCCAGGTCACCAGCCACCTCCCCGAGCAGGAAGACATCCTCCCCCACACCATCAGCCTCCGCGGCGCGCGCCACCACCAGCTCAAGAATATCGACGTCGACATCCCGCACCACGAGATGACCGTCGTCACGGGGCTCTCAGGCAGCGGGAAGAGCACGCTCGCCTTTGACATCATCTTCGCCGAGGGGCAGAAGCGATTCATGGACGTGATGAGTCCCTATGCGCGCCAATTCACCGAGCAGATGGAGACCCCCGACATCGACCGCCTCACGGGGCTGCCCCCCACCGTCGCCATCGAGCAGAACCGCTCACGCGGCGGCAGCAAATCCACCGTCGGCACCGTCACCGAGATCTGGCAATTCCTCCGCCTCCTCTACGCGAAGCTTGGCCAGTGCCACTGCCCCCAGTGCCGCGTGCCGCTCGGCCGCCGCTCAGGAGAAGAGATCTTCTCCCTCGTCCAAGAACGCATCGCCAGCAAGCCCGACTCGCTGCTCATCGCCGCCCCCGTCGTGCGCAACCGCAAGGGACACTACGCCGACCTCGCCCGCTGGGCGGAGAAGAAAAAATACCCCCTCATGCGCGCCGACGGCGTGCTCGTCACCCCCGCCGCCTTCGAGCCCCTCGACCGCTATGCGAACCACGATGTCGACATCGTGGTCGCTGACATCGCCGTGAAGGGCTCACGCATCAGCATGAATGGCAAGGAATGCGACTTCCTCGCGCTCCAAGAGAGCGTCCTGCGCGCACTAGAGATGGGCGAGGGCTTCCTACGCCTCATCGAATCGGGGAAAGACGAGCAGCTGCTCAGCCTGCGCCTCAGCTGCCCCAGCTGTGGTGAAAGCTACTCCGAGCCCGAGCCCGCCAGCTTCTCCTTCAACTCACCGCGCGGCTGGTGTACCACCTGCATGGGACATGGCTACGTCAGCAGCGTGAAAATGAAAGACGAAGACAAGCTCTCCGAGCTCGAAAAAGAACTACGCTACGACAGAGACAGCGAAAAAGCCGCTGCGAAAGAAGACACCCGCGAAGTCTGCCCCAGCTGCCATGGCGCGCGCCTGAACCCCTTCGCCCTCGCCGTCGAACTCTTCGACCAGCCCATCTCCTCACTCGGACACCTCAGCGCGGCACAAGCCCGTGAGCTCATCGAAGAATGGAGCTTTGCTGGCCGCGATGAGCTCATCGCCCGTAACGTTCTCGCCGAGATCACCCAGCGACTCCACTTCCTCGAACGCGTCGGTCTCGGCTACCTCACCCTCGACCGCTCCGCCACCACCCTCTCGGGAGGAGAGACCCAGCGCATACGCCTCGCCGCCCAGCTCGGCTCAGAACTACGCGGTGTACTCTACGTCCTCGACGAGCCCACCATAGGACTCCACCCGAAAGACAATGAACGCCTGCTAGGCACCCTCGAAGAACTCAAGAACAGAGGAAACACCCTCATCGTCGTCGAGCATGATATCGACACCATGAAGCAAGCCGACCGCATCATCGACCTCGGCCCTGGTGCTGGCATCCATGGGGGAGAAATCATCGCTGAAGGCGACTTCAAGACTCTCGCCGCCATGCCAGACTCGAAGACAGGACTTGAACTCGCGCATCAGGAAAAGCACCCTTACTGCGGTGATTACCTCCCTGTGAAGACCGCCGACTATCTCGAACTCACAGGCTGCACCCTGAACAATCTGAAAAACGTGAAACTTCGCCTCCCACGCGCACGCTTCACCGCCATCACAGGCCCGTCTGGAGCGGGGAAAACCTCCCTCATCACCGGCACACTCGCCCCCGCACTGCGAGCTGAGCTCGGCGCAAAACTCAACCGCGAAGAACGCAGCCGCTGGAAGAGCAGCAAGGGACTCGATAGCGTCCGTGCGCTCTACCAAGTCGACCAGAGCCCCATCGGGAAAACCCCACGCTCCACGCCAGCCACCTACATAGGCATCTTTGATGAGATCAGAAAACTCTTTGCCCTGAGTGCCGACGCGCGCAGACTCGGCTTCGACGCAGGGAGATTCTCCTTCAACACAGCCTCGGGGAACTGCGAGACCTGCAAAGGCACAGGCATGGAAAAGCAAGAAATGGACTTCCTCCCCCCCTGCTCCGTCCCCTGCGAAAGCTGCCGAGGTGCGCGCTACAACTCGCGCACCCTGCAAGTACGCTACAAGGGCAAGAGCATCGCCGACGTCCTCGCCATGAGCATGGAGGAGGCCGCCGACTTCTTCGCCGCCCAAGCGCGCCTCGCCGAGCCTCTGCGCCTACTCTGTGAGACAGGACTGGGCTATCTCAGCCTCGGTCAGGCGAGCAACACGCTCTCAGGCGGCGAGGCTCAGCGCATCAAGCTCGTCGCCGAGCTCATCAAGGGACGCCGCGCCGCGCTCAATGCCATCAAGAAGGGCAAAGCGCTCCCGCAGGATCTCTACCTCATCGAGGAGCCCACCATAGGACTCCACCCCCATGATGTGCATCTCCTCATCGGCGTGCTGCGCCGCCTCGTCGAGATGGGCAACACGGTCGTCGTCATCGAGCACAACCTCCAGCTCATCGCGGAGGCGGACTACATCATCGACATGGGCCCCGAGGCGGGCGCCGCGGGCGGCACCATCGTCGCCCAAGGCACGGTGAAGCAGGTCGCGCGCAGCAAGGCGAGTGCTACCGCTCCCTTCTTACGCGAAGAGATTGCGATCAACTAAGCCAGCAGCGAGAGCAACAGAGCCTTCACCATGCAGAGGTAGACGGTCAGGCGCGAGATTTTTACCTTCCCTTGCCCCTCCCGCGCTCTCTGTCCCTCTGCGGCAGCCTGCGCCAGCTTGTCCAGCGTCTTGAGCCCCAGCAGGGCGGGAAGCATGGCGGTGAAGCGCAGGCGCAGCCCCGTTAGCCGCTTGCTGTAGGCGACGCCATCCAGTAGGAAATGCCGCGCGCGCAGCGCCCATGTCTTCGGATCACCGTAGAGATAGTGCCGTCCGCGCGCCGCATCCTCCGCCAGATCGCGCAGGATATTCACCAGCTGTAGCCCCTGCCCGTAGCGTATCCCCGCCTCCAGCAGGTCGTCAAACTCCACCCCACGGCTATAAGGCGTGATCGTCTCCTGCCCGAGTCGCGACCAGTACTCGCCCACACAGCCAGCCACCTGATAGCAGTAGCGCAGCGTATCATCCTCACTCCGCACCTCGGAGTCGGATTGGAAATACTCGATATCCCAGATCTGCCCATCATGGATAGGCTTGAGCACGCGAATCGTGAGCTCCTGCTGCACCGAGGGTAGCGCACGCAGCAAGCGCAGGCAATCCGCATAGTGACGCAGCAAGGTCGCCTCCGCGGGCGACTCCTGCGAGTCCGCCATCGGACCATGGATCGTCTCCAGCAGCGCGACCTGCTCGGTGACCCGCAGCCCATCCTCCATGATCAGCGACTTCATCCCGCGCAGCATCTCGAGGCGCCTCTCGGGAGACGCCTGCGAATTATCCGCGACACTATCACTCGCGCGCGCCAGCAGATAGCCGACACTGATCGCGGGACGCATCTCGGGGGGGAGAAATACCATGCTGAGATAGAAGCTCCTAGAGACAGCTTTGAGGATAGGTTCGAGCGGGGTGTCTTCTGTGCTAGCGTCCATAAGGATTGATTATGCAGCTTTTCGGCGAACAGGCAAGGCATTTTCCCATTCCAGAGCGGTGATTTTCTGCTAGTGCCATCGCCAGACTGCGCATGTGGTGAAAAAATCTATCTCAAGGGATGGGATACTTCAACCAAAGATGAATCTGCTATACTAGATATGGTGTTCTCGTGAATAACTCATGTCTACACGTTGTGAAAAGTGATTGACATCATGCCTCTGATGAGCTACATTCACGCTCGACACAGCTAGGAGAGGGGCTGCACGCAGCCCCTCTCCTTCCCTCATCCTCGCTGCTGAGATCTACATCACTGTACTTTCTATGCTCATGCCCCAGTCGCCCAACTCCTCACTGCCCTCAGACGACCTCCTTGGAGGCCTCCGCATGCATGCCACACCCACCACCAAGAAAAACAGCAGCAGCAAGTCCCCCAAAAAACGCGCCCCGCGCAAGCCCAAAAACAAGCCCCAGCCCCAATCCCCAAGCGCGCCCCAGCCTGATATCCCTCTCATGAACTCATCCCCTGCATCCCCAGCCGACACCGCTAGCGACGCCCCCGAGGCGGGCGCCACCTCCGTCACGGAGCCCCAGACCATCCTCCAGCTGCGCGACGGCAGCAGCATCCAGCTGCCCGCGCGCAAGAGCCTGCTGGGCGGCCTGCGCTTCACCCGCCACTTCTCCAGCGACAAAAAGCACCCCTACGCCGAGTGCCTCTGGAGCCAGCGCGACATCACCATCAAGGACTGGAAGACAGGCAAGACCATCTACGAGCGCCTCGGCGTGGAGACCCCTGCCCACTGGGATGAGAACGCCGTGCGCATCACCGCTGACAAGTACCTGTTCGGCGCGACCCCTGGCACGCCCGAGTATGAGAACAGCTTCCGCAACATCTTTGACCGCATCGCCAACACCTACACCGTCTGGGGCTGGGAAGAAGGCTACATCGAGAGCCTCGATGATGCCTCCATCCTCAACGAAGAAATCAAGGCCATGCA
>CAYJLP010000003.1:0-40702 GCA_964371115.1 uncultured Akkermansia sp.
GCTATCGCTTGGCTGATGTCGTAGATGTCGACGTAGTTGCCAAAGACCTCTCGTGTGCTGCGGTCCTGCTGTGCGATGGGGGTGCCGGTGAAGCCGATGAAGCTCGCATGAGGGAGCGCGAGGCGCATCTTGCGCGCGGCTCCTATGCTGATCTGTCCTGTGCTCTCGACGCGCTCGACGAGGCCGTAGTGGCTGCGGTGAGCCTCATCGGCGATGACGACGATGTTGCGCCGCTGGCTCAGGGTGTGGTCGGATTCGCCTGCGAGGAGGTCGAATTTCTGCAGCGTGGTCAAGATGATGCCTCCTGCCTGTGTCGTGCTCTGATGGCGGCGATGGTCTTTGGGGTTGGGGGTTTGGGTTGGCTGGGTGTGGAGGAAATTGCGGCTGAGGGCGAATTGGCTGCTGATCTGGTTGTCGAGGTCGTGTCGATCGGTGACGATGATGAGGGTGGGTGCTGCTAGTTTCTTGCTGAGCAGCAGTTGCTTTGCATAGAATACCATGGAGAGGGATTTGCCGCTGCCCTGTGTATGCCAGAAGACGCCCGCGCGTCCGTCGCGCTCATGGGCGCGCTCGGTGGCGCGCCGTGCGGCGTGGACGGCGTGGTACTGGTGGTAGGCGGCGAGGTATTTCTGATCACCGGCATAGCAGAGGAAGTGCTGGAGGATCTCGATGAGGCGCTTTTTCTCTAGGAGGGATTGGAGGTGGGTGGAGAAGTGGTTGAGGTGGAGCTCTCCTGGTTTCTTCCACGTCATGTATCTCTCCTCTTCGGCGGTGAGGCTGCCTGCGCGGCTGCTCTCAGGGGTGCAGATGATGCAAAAGGCGTTGTAGACCATGAGATCGGGCTGCTCGCGCTTCAGTGTTTCGATCTGTTCGTAGCTGTCTAGAGCGATGAGGACGAGGGGGAGTCCGTTCACGTAGAGGATGATGAGTCGCTGGTCGTCGCTGAGGGTGAATTGGAAGCTCTGCTTTTTGAGCAGACGTGGGGAGATGAGGCGCAGGTAGGCTCGGCGTTCTTGGTTATTCTTGTAATAGCTGACGTAGAGTCCCTCTTGTACGGCTGCGTGCAGCTGCTTGTTGCGCTCGATGAGTGTGGCGTCGTTCTCGGTGGCGAGGTCGCGGAGTGTGGTTAGGGCCTGCTCGATGGCGGGGGCAGGGAGGCTGCGATTGAGCTGATGTAGGGCACTGCGGCACTCCTCCTGCTGTAGCGAGCTGTATAGCGAGGGAGAATTTGGAGTATATATCTGCTCAAATCCTAGATGTTCACGGATAAAGTTGATTACTTCTTTCCGGAGTTCATTGCGCTGTTCGATCGCGTTCATTGTAACTCAATTTAGTGAAAAATTAGTTACAAATCAATAAATAATAATGTCCGTAAAATATATCGGTTTGTTATTAGTTTAAATATAGTTACTTAAACGTAAATATTTTTTTATGTTATCTTAAAATTTTCTCTTCAAATAACTGATGTTGTGGCGATATTGCGCTATTTTGCACGAGTATCGTGCCATGATCACGGTGCGCGTGTAGGAGGAATTTGAGTATGAGAGCTCAGCGATATCTTTTATGGTGCTGCGCCACAGCGAGCTCTTTTCTATAAAAAATACATGCTCCCAGCCTTCGCGTGATGAGGCTGGGAGCATGTAGCTTGAGGGGGCGTTTTGATTCTCGTTATTTTCTAAATTGACGAATCTGAAAACTCGCGCTACGAGACTGCTTTTGAGTGTTTTTCAAAATCGTAGCATGAGAGAAAAGAGAAGCACCCTATATGATATTTTAATAATGAGGCGTATTCTTTTTCCTTGAAGTTCTACCTTTTAGTATGCTAAACTCTAGCGCAGGTTGATCGCGAGGCAGAGTTTTAAGAAATCACTCATATGGTTGAAAAGAGTATCGAGTGTCTCTCTAAATAATGTAAGCCACGCTCATTCAAATCAGTATGATGTACTGAAACTGTAATTTAAGGTATATTGTTCTTTCATTACAACGATGATAAGAAGAGTGTACCGAACACAAACTATATTACTGTAATAAAATGAATATTGATGAATTCAAGAAATCGAAATGGTACTCACAGGCTAAGAAACCAAATGCGGAGCAGGAGGCGAAATCAAAGTATGAAAAATGGAAAACTAAGGGCAATATTAGCAGAGGTGTACTGGATAAAGTCGAGAAGTTGCTTGAATTTCTCCAGAGTGACAAAATATCTGTAGGTGCCAAAGCTGTCGTCATAGCAGCTATACTGTATGCTATTTCTCCAGTTGATCTTGTCCCAGATGTGATACCTGTTGTTGGTTGGCTAGACGATTTGGCTGTAATCGGTTTAGCTTTCGAGTATGTTCGTAGATCTCTTAAAAAGGCTGAAGAAAATTCTGACTCATAAGAAACTAAACCCCTCATGATTAACTCAATGAGGGGAACTGCGCGAAGAGTGCAGTGACCTTGGCGGCATCCTTGATGCCGAGGGTGCTTTCGAGGCCGCTGTTGAGGTCGAGGCCGTGGGGGTGGTATTGGGAGTAAAGGGCGCAGGCGTTGTCGGGGGTGAGCCCACCTGCGAGTAGCCATGGGTGGGGGAAGCGGAGCTGGCAGATGAGGTCGGCTGATTGGAGGGTGCAGCCGTGACCTCCCCCATCTTGTCCCGCGTCGAGGAGGTAGTAGGCGCAGTGGGGTGCCCAGCGTTCGAGCTCTGATTGGAGCTCGGCAGCGTGTGTGTAGCGGTCAGGCCAGAGGACGCGA
Organism: uncultured Akkermansia sp.; assembly: GCA_964371115.1. Taxonomy (GTDB): domain Bacteria; phylum Verrucomicrobiota; class Verrucomicrobiia; order Verrucomicrobiales; family Akkermansiaceae; genus Akkermansia. The sequence continues at coordinate 2,734 of CAYJLP010000003.1, forward strand.
ATCACGCGCGCGGCACCGATGAGCTCGGCATCCACGGGGGATTGTGCGCCGTGGAGCTGGGCGTAGTCGAGGCGCGCGTGTGCCATGATGTCGCGTATGGTGGCGGCGTCTTGCTTGACGAAGACGCCGACGCGTAGCGCGCTGCCTGAGTGGAGGGATGCGGCCTGCTCGGGTGTGATGGCACGGGGGCTTTTTTCATGGAAGATGAAGCCTAGCGCATCGACGCCCTGCGAGAGGGCGTGGGTGATGGCGTGCTGCTGGGTCTGGCCGCAGATCTTGATGAGGGGGCGTGTCATGTGCTGGGCTGGAGGAGGCGCTGGAGTTCCTGCTCGGGGCTGGTGGGGGCTTGCATGAGGGCGGTGCCGATGAGGGCGGCGTGATAGCCTGCGGCGGCGGCTTCGCGGAGGTGCTGGGGCTCGCTCATGGCGCTGGCGGCGATCCAGCATTCGCCCTCTTGTCGGAGAGCTGCGAGCTTGAGGCTCTCTTCTCGGTCGGTGGAGAAGGTCTCGAGATTGCGGGCGTTGACCTGAATGAGGCGGGCTCCCGAGGCGCGGGCGAGGCGGAGTTCTTCCTCAGAGAATATTTCGACGACGGCGTGGATGCCTTGGGATTCGGCGAGCTCGCGGAGGTGGCGGAGTGTATCGACGCAGGGGGTGAGGGCGACGATGAGGAGGAGTGCACTGGCGGGGGTGGCGAAGGTCTGGCGGATCTGGAGCTCGTCGAAGAGGAAATCTTTGCGCAGCAGGGGGATACCAGCGGGGGCGGCTTGGGTGAGATCGTTGAGATGCCCTTGGAAGTAGAGCTCTTCTGTGAGGACACTCATGCAGCTGGCACCGCCGTTGGCGTATTGCTGGGCGATGGAGGCGACGGGGAGGGAGTCGTTGATGACTCCCATGGAGGGGGATGCCTTTTTGAACTCGGCGATGACGCGCAGGGGCGCGCCCGCGGGGGGCGGGCTCATGAGGGGGGCGTAGAAGTCGGGGCGTACGAGGTCGAGGGGGGCGGGCATGTGGGCGCGCAGGGAGGCGAGCTCGTCTTGTTTGGCGGTGATGAAGCGTTGGAGGTTCATGGGAGCAAAAAATGAAAGTTAATTGATCTTGATAGGTTGTTTGTCAGAGAGTTTCTGTGTAGACACTTTCCTTGAGGTACGCGGGCAGTTGTTGCAGTAGCCACCGCTTGCGTACCAGAGTGCGCTTCGTCTCAAATTGCATGCCAATTTGAGACGCAGCAAAATGCTGAGGATACGCTGCACGTCGCTTCGCTCCGCTTGTTTTTTATTCCGTTTTTCACATGACAGACTTCGCACACTGAGGTTTGTGGCATGAAGCTTCATGAGAATTTTGAGTTATGGAGTGATATGTTAAAGCAGCTTGCCCCAGCGTGCGATCACACGCGCGCCGACTCCTTGAGCGACAGCACTGCGCGCCTTTGTGACGCATTGCTCCATGCTCAGCGTGGGCTCGAGCAGCTGGATAGCCAGCGCGAGATTGATGCTGAGCATGTCACTCATCGCCTGATTGCCACGTCCATGCAGTAGCTCCATGAGGGCATCCGAGGCTTCTTCCTTGGTCTCTACCATGAGCTCGTCTTCGCTCGTAGGAGGCGCAAAGCCATAGGCAGCAGGATCAAAGCTGATGTCGCGGATCTCGCCGCCATCCACGAGCTTGATAGGTGTCACGCCAAAGGCGGTCGCCTCATCGTAGCCACCGCTGCCACAGAGTACCATGGCGCGCTTGTAGTGCCCCTGCGCCAGCACCTCGGCGATCATGACGACGAGCTCGGGCTTCGCAACACCGAGGAGGATGTGGTTGGGCTTGCTGGGGTTGATGAGCGGCCCGAGGAGGTTGAAGAGTGTGCGCACGCCGAGCTCAGAGCGGATGGGACCGATGTTCTTGAAACAGGGGTGGAAGTGCGGCGCGAGGGCAAAGGAGAAGCCATCGCGCTGGAGATTCTCCACGATACTGCTCGGATCGGGCGACGCGGGGTAGCCCAGCCGCTCCAGCACGTCGCCCGCGCCCGAGCTGGACGAGACGGCACGGTTGCCATGCTTTGTGACTTGGTAGCCGAGTGCTGCGAGCGTGATGGCGGTGGCGGTGGAGCAGTTGAAGCTCCTTTTCCCATCGCCCCCCGTACCAACGACATCAATGCTATCGCCTGTGATGCCGGTGATGGCGGTGGCGCGCTGTAGCGCGCAGCGGACGGCGGCGGCCATCTCGGTGCTCGTCTCGCCCTTGCTGCGCAGGGTGAGGAGGAATGCTCCCGATTGCGCGGCGGTGAGCTCGCCGTCCATGAGCGCACCAAAGGCGAGCTCGGCTTGCTCTCCCGTGAGGTTCTTCCTCTCGGCGAGCTGCTCGATGAGTGGCGAGATGTTGATCGCGCGTGCGTGTGCGCCGATGATGGCGGCGGGGAAGTTCGCCAGTAGCTCCATGCCTTGCTCCGTTAGGATGGATTCGGGGTGGTACTGCACGCCGACCCAGGGTCTGTCCTTGTAGCGGAGGCTCATTGCCTCGCCGTCGTCGTCGCGTGCGGTGATCTCGAGGGCGGGGTGGTTGTCAGGGCACTTCACCACGAGTGAGTGGTAGCGGCCTATGGTCATGGGGGATTTGATCCCTTTGTAGAGACCTGTGCCGCCGTGCTCGATTTGTGAGGTCTTGCCGTGCATGACGCGTGGACCTCGCACGACGGGGCAGCCTGCGTGGTGGCCGAGGCACTGCATGCCGAGGCAGACGCCGAGGACGGGGATGTGGTGGGGGAGCAGGTCGAGGAACTCGAGGCAGTAGCCCGCTTTCTCAGGGTTGCTGGGACCGGGGGAGATGACTACCTTTTCCAATTGAGGATCGCTGGCGAGCTCGAGGAGGCGTGGGTCGTCGTTGCAGATGACCGTGGGACTCTCGCCGAGCTGTTGGAAGTACTGGATGATGTTGTAGGAAAAGGAGTCGTAGTTGTCGATGAACAGGAACATGGGTGGGGAAGAAAAGATATATGATGAATAACTCTACGAAATAGGGTCTCTCGCTGTGAATAAGTCTGCGAAAAAGTGCTTTTTTATGCGAATAATTCGGTGAACAAGTTGTCCATTTCGTGAACAAGCAGGGTCTCAGCTGGGATCGCTCTCGTTGCGACCGAGGATGGTGTCGATGATGCGTCCCTTGTTGCGGCACTCCATCCACTCGGCGGCGGGGTTGGAGTCATAGACGAGACCCGCGCCCATTTGCCAATGGAGTGTGTCCTCGCGGTGCCACATGGAGCGGATGGTGATGCCGGTGTTGAGATGCACGGCGTCTTTGTCGAGCCCCATCCAGCCGATGCACCCGGCGTAGGGACCGCGGGGGGCGAGCTCGATGCTGCGGATGATCTCCATGGCGCGTATTTTGGGAGCCCCGCTTACGGTGCCGGCGGGGAAGGTGGCGGCGAGGATGTCGAGCGCGTCGAGTCCCTCCGTGAGGCGCGCGCTGACGCGGCTTGTCATGTGCATGACGTGGGAGAACTTTTCTACGGTCATGAGGCGCTCGACGTTCACGCTGCCGCCTCGGGCGACGCGTCCGAGGTCGTTGCGCCCGAGGTCGACGAGCATGATGTGCTCGGCGCGCTCCTTGGGATCGGCGAGCATGTCCTGTGCGAGTGCCTCGTCCTCGGCGGCGGTCTTGCCCCGGCGGCGTGTGCCAGCGATCGGGGAGAGCAGTAGCTTGTTGCTCTCGCAGCTGACCATGACCTCGGGGGAGGCTCCAAAGAGCTCTAGCTCGGCAAAGCACATGTAGAACATGTAGGGCGAGGGGTTGATCCCGCGCATGCGGCGGTAGAGGGTGAAGGTATCACCGCTGAAGCTAGCGCTGCATTGTGTCGAGCCGACGACCTGGATAGCCTCGCCCTCGTGGAGGAGGCGGCGCACCTGCTCGACGCCCTGCATGTACTGCTGCTCGCTGGGACTGCGCTGGGTGTCGCCGACCTTGAGCTCTGCTGTGGCACTCTGGGGGGCATCGGTGAGCAGGCTCATGTCGCGTGGCTCGCCGATGCTGAGCTGATAGAGCTTGTTGTAGAGGTGGTCAAAGACGAGGACGGTAGCGGCGAGCACGAGGTGGCTCTCGGCCTCGGTGATGGGGATGGTGGTGGCGAGCTTGGGCTGGAAGAGGGCGGCCATCTCGTAGCCCCAGTAGCCGTAGATGGCGCGCGTGATGGGGGGAGCCTTCGGATCATCGCCTTGGATCTCGAGGGAGGCGAGCAGCTGGTGCATGGCGGGCATGTAGGGCTGCTCGTCGAGCTCTGCTTTCAGAGCGGTGAGCTGGGGATGCTCGGTCTGGATGTGTAGCTTGCCCTCGCGGCAGGCGAACTCGGCGATGAAGTCGGTGGCGATGAGGCTGTAGCGTCCCCAGCGACCGTCGACCTCGGCGCTCTCCAGCAGCAGGGCGTGGGGATTCTGCTGTCGGATCTGCATGAAGAGCCGTATGGGGGTCTGGGTGTCGCCCTCGGGGAGTAGTCGGCATTGCTGCTGGAGGATGATGGTCATGATATTGGCTGTGTGTGGTGGTGAGTGATTGGGATCAAGGATGAAATGAAAAAACGCTTTGACTTCTACGGGGAAGTCAAAGCGCGTTTGTTGATGTGAAAACGGTGCAGGCGCGTGTGTGCCGTGATGGGCATGTGGTGCTTCTCCCCTAGTTGAGATTGAGATGGGAGCGACGCCAAGCCCAGGCCTCCGTGGAGCGGGCTGCTTCTTCAATCATGGGTTGGGAATAGGGGCTCATGCTGTGTTCTGAGCACTAGGGTACACCTGATGACGTGTGAGGTCAAGTGTATATTTTGTGCGGATCGCAGAGTTCACAGTTTGAAGGTTTTGAGGAAGCTCTGCACCGCTGCCTCTAGTTTGGGTTGTGCCTTGTAGCGTCCTTGCTTGAGTGCGGTTTTCATCGCAATGCCGTGTTCTTCTGCCTCACCGACGGCGCGACCTGTATCGGGACCCTTGAGCTCGGTGGCGAGTGCCATTTGCTGCTCGCGGCTGAGTTGGGAGTGGTATTCTTGGGCGGTTAATTTTGCCTTGGCGGTCGCTGAGGTGAGTTCGTTGAGTTTGCTGACTGCTTGCTCAGGGCTGATGCGTGCAGCGTCGACGGATTGCAGGATGCTCGCGGCTTGTTTCGCGTGTGTGAGGGTGCGCATGATGAGCGCGTAGGTCTCGTCAACCGAGGGGGCTTCTGCTGCGGCATGGAGGGCTGCAGGCGCGAGGCTGATCAGGGCGGTGGCATAGATGGGTAGAGTATTCATGTCCGGTAGGTATAGCAGCTGTGAGTGCTTTGGTCAAGGAGCAACTTTGTCCGAGCGACAGGCTTCTCTCGCGTGGCTTTGGGCTTGTTTTTTGCGTTCTCTCTTGCTACATTGGTGCTGTGAGTGCAGCAGGTATGGATCAGGGGATGCAGCAGCGTATGGTGGCAGGGGCTGCCATGCAGCAGTCGATGCGTATCCTGCAGGCAAATACGGCAGAGCTCCAGCAGATTGTCTCGCAGGCTCTCCAGTCCAATCCCTCGCTCGAGGTGCGCGAGCCGTCGCGTCAGCAGGAGCATGATGGGGAGAATGGCTCTGAGACGGATAGGCATGATTCTCAGTATTGGATTAGTCAATTGAGTCGTGATCCGAGTCTGCGCGATCATCTCCAAGAGCAGATTCTCCAGGAGGATTTCTCTGAGGCGTTGCGAGCGGCCTGCCTTGTGCTGCTGGATTCGATCGATTCGCGTGGCTATCTGGATGAGGATGTCGCGCAGCTCGCGCGGGATCATGGCGCGCAGTCGGATCTCTATGAGCGCGCGCTGAGCTGTATTCAGCAGCTTGATCCCGCTGGGGTGGGTGCGCGTGATCTGCGCGAGTGTCTGCTGCTCCAGCTCCAGCAGCGCGGTGAGTCTGAGGGGCTGCCAGCGCGTTTGTTGCGTGATTACTGGGAGCTGCTCGTCGAGCATCGCTATGAGCTGGCTGCGCAGCAGCTGGGACTGGATGTGGAGCAGGTGCGCGAGGCGGCGGCGCGCGTGGCGCGTCTCAAGCCGCACCCTGGGAGTGATTTTGCCCCTGAGGATGCTTCAGTCATTTTCCCCGATGTGGAGGTGGTGGATGAGCAGGGGGACTTGCTGGTCTCGCTGACGGGGGAGGATGTCCCTCAGCTGGCGATCAATGCGGACTATCGTAGTATGATGGCGCAGCAAGCGGAGAATCGCGAGCTGCGGGAGTATCTCAGCCGCTGCTTCCGCGAGGCGCGTGATCTGATCACGGCTATCGAGCAGAGGCAGATGAGTGTGCTGCATGTGGCGCGCGCGATTGTCGTGCGGCAGGAGGAGTTTTTCCGCCGAGGTCGCGATTCTATCAAGCCGCTGAAGATGGAGCAGATCGCAGCGGATACGCAGATGCATCTCTCGTCGGTCTCGCGCGCGGTGCGTGGGAAGTATGTGAGATGCCGTCATGGGGTGTTTGAGTTGCGTCATTTTTTCCAACGTTCGCTGGGCAATGAGCAAGAGGATATGGCAGTGAGTCGTATTTATTCGCGTCTGCGTCAGTGGATAGCCGAGGAGGACAAGGCGGCTCCCCTGAGTGATAGTGCGCTGGTGTCGCTCTTTGCGGAGGAGGGGGTTACGATCGCGCGTCGCACGCTGGCGAAGTACCGCGATCAGCTGGGTATCCCGCCCGCGTCGCAGCGACGTTGAGAGAAATATTCCGTGTGCTTGTAGATTTGCTAGAGGGATTGCGTTCTTGTAAATAAGGAAATAATGCTTCCTGCTTCGCGCGAAGCTTTTTTAACATCAATTATATAGAAAAATATCATGAACAAACTTTTAGTTGCTCTCCTCTGCGTCTGCCCTATGGTGGCTAGTGCTAGCGTCGTTAATTCTGTCGTGAGCTCTCCCGCTCCTTATGAGGAGTCTGTCGGTCAACGCCACGGTCATCGCGGTCACCATGTTCAGCGCGGCGGTCATCCTCACCGTGGTCATGCTCATCATCATCGAGGTCATCACCGTGGCCACGCTCACCATCGTCGCGGTCATGGGTATCGTGGTGGCTACCACCGTCCTCATCGACCCGTGTATCGTCCCTGCCCTCGCCCTATCCGCCGCCCCGTGATGCGCATGATCTTCGGTTGCTGGTAATTTCTTTTCTTACGTTTCCCCTCTAGCTGGCTAGGGGGGATTGCTCCTTTATTCAACACCCTCCGTACACCGCGTAGATCTCTGTGATTTACGCGGTTTTGCTTGGTTACTTTTCGCCAATAAAAAACCACCGCCTCTCGTAAGGCGGTGGTTTTTTTAAATTGTAATAAAGCAATCTAACCCTTATTCAGCAGCAGTGCGAATGGAGCTGTACTTGCCCTGTGCACCGAGCTCAGCGGGGAACTCGGAGAAACCAGACCAGACGTTGTACTCCTTGAGACCATTGCGACCGCAGCTACCCTGATAGGGAGGACGGTAGGTGTTTTTGTAGGTAGGAGCCCAGAAGGTCACGAGCTCGTAGAATCCGTATCCCATGCGGTTGAATGTACGAGCGAAGCCATCGACAACGCCGACGGACGCTCCAGCGTAGCCACCTTCACGAGAATTCCAACGGACGATGGTCAGAGGGATTTCTTCAATTGCGAAGAAGATGTTGCTGATGGCGCGACCCAGCTTGCGAGTAGCGGTGTATTCCGATGCAGGAGGTGCTTGGATATCAGCCAGTGCTGTTCCTGCAAGTGTGGACATCAATGCGGTTGTGAGGAGAAAGCGCTTCATGTTGCGATAATAAATAGCATAGTTTAGTTGTCTCTGCAAGCATAAAAAAAGCTCGTCATGATTTTCCTGCCAAGGGGGAGGGGTGCTTTAGAGATAAAGCTTTGCCATATGAAAGAGATGCGAAGCATCTTGGATTCTTATTTTGTGGAGTCTGTTAGATTTAATCAGCAGCGGGTAGGCTAATCGGTGTCGCAATTTCCTCATCCGTCAGGTAGCAGCCTGGGTCAGATCCATACCAATGCCCATTCGCAAAGGCCGCACGCGTGCGGAATCCCCCGCCGCAGAGCTGGAAGTGCACGCAGCGCGCACAGCGTCCTTCGATCTTCTTCTGCCGCTCCGCTGGGTCGTCGCTGCCACGCAGTGCATTGAGCTGCTCACTAGCTGTCCCCGATTCCGCTTCCCAGATTTTGGAAAAACGATCCGTTTTCACGTTGCCCAGCGTAATATCCTGCCAGAATTGGTCAGGGTGCACCGCTCCTTGCGTGTCGATGTTAGCAATACCGCGTCCCGAGCTGTTCGCCCCGCCGCCGTTCCACTGGAGCAGCTTGAGGGTGTCCGCCGCGAGCGGTGAGCCTGCCGCGATCTGGCGCAGCAGCAGATAGATGCCGTCCGCTGGCTGCGTGACGGTGAGTAGCTCTCTGTCCTCTCCGCGCTCTTGCCAGAGCTCGACGCGCTCGATGAGCATGTCCATAGCCGCGCGGGCTTCCTCTGGCTTGAGGCTGGCGACGTCGACGCCGCGTCCCGTGGGGACGAGGTGGTAGAAGCAGACGCGGCGTATGTCCTCCTGCTCGATAAAGTCGAGGATTTGCGCCATGCTCTGCACGTTCTGTCGGGTGAGGGTGAGGCGTAGGCCTGTCTTCTGCCCTACTTCTTCACAGAGGCGGAAGCCGCGTATCGCTTGAGTAAAAGCTCCTTCCACGCCTCGGAATTGGTCGTGTACCGCCCCGATGCCGTCCAGCGAGATGCCGACGTAGGCGACTTCCAGCCGCTTGAAGAGTGCGGCGAGCTCGGGGGTGATGCGGGTGCCATTCGTCGAGATGGTCATTTTGAGTCCCTTATCCGAGGCGTATTGGAGGATGTCGGTGAAGCGGGGGTGCACCATGGGCTCACCTCCCGAGAGGAGCAGTGCGCTCGCGCCATAGGCGGCGAGGTCGTCGATGACAGCACAGCACTGCTCCCAGCTGAGCTCGCCGGGGTATTTCTGCGGATGGGAGTCGGCGTAGCAGTGGACGCAGCGCAGGTTGCAGGTGCGGGTGATGTTCCACACGACGATGGGTTTGCGACGGCGGGCGGAGCCAGGGACGCAGGAGGCGGTGCTGGCGTGGCCGTGCCGAGAGCGCAGTGCGTGGTGCTGTCCGTAGCGGAGGTGGTCGGCTGGCTGAGAGACGCCAGTCCAGAGGCGTGTGATGTTGATCATGGTGTCAATGAAGGGGATGCGCGGGCGGGGGGATTAGGCCTCGCCTGTGTAGTGCTTGGGGATGTAGGAGCAAAGGGGGTCGGCGGCGAGCATGTCGCCTGTCATGCCGTAGGCGCGGGAGCGCGAGCCACCGCAGAGGCGGCGGTATTCGCAGGCACCGCATTTCCCACCCAGCGCGTTGTCATCGCGCAGTTGGGTAAAGAGGGGGTGCTGGCGGTAGATCTGCGTGAGGGAGTCCGTGCGGACGTTGCCCGCTGTGAGGGGGAGAAAGCCGCTGGGCTGGATGTCGCCTGCATACGAGATGAAGAGCACGCCCTTGCCATCGCGTGTGGGGATGGCTTGGCGTGCGGGCTTGCCCTCGCGGCGGCGCGCGGCCTGCATGGCGACGCGGCGGTAGTGATGACCCTCGGTGGTTTTCACCCCAAAGTCGACGTCGGTGCTGAGCTGCTCGATGCGCTCCCAGACGGCCTCGACCTCCTCGGCGCTGGGCAGCTCGTCAAAGCTAGCGCGCCCCGTGGGGACGAGCAGGAAGATGCTCCACATGTCGGGACGCATCTCGCGCATGAGCTCGGTGAAGCCATCGACCTCACTCAATGTGCTCTTTGTGATGGTGGTGTTGATCTGCAGGTGCATGCCTGCTTCCTGTGCTAGCCTTGCCGCCTCCAGTGTGCGCTCAAAGGTATGGGGCACGCCTCGGAAGTGGTCGTGTGTCTCGCGCGTCGCGCCATCGAGGCTGAGGCTGAGGCTCTGGACACCGAGCTCGCGGAGTTTTTTGAAATTACTACGCAGCAGCAGGGGGGTGGCGGCGGGGCTCAGCGCGACGCGTAGTCCCTTGCCCGCCGCGTAGCTGACGAGCGTCTCGAGGTCGCGGCGCAGCATGGGGTCGCCGCCCGTGAGCACGAGCATAGCGGGGCGTAGCTCGGCGATCTGGTCGATGAGCGCGATGGACTCCTCATGCGTGAGCTCGTCGGGCAGCGGGCGTCGCTGCGCCTCGGCGCGGCAGTGCTGGCAGGCGAGCGCGCAGGCGCGAGTCACCTCCCAAAAGAGGATAAAGGGTCGCTCGTCAAGATTGATATCGGTAAAGGATGGACGTCCGCTCACGTCATGAATAGTAGCAGAATCGTCGCTTTATTCAAGTCTTCTATTTTGGAATGTCTCAAAAATTAGGATAAAAAGAGAATAAAAAGATAAATTCCTTGACAGAGACGTCAAGATAGGGTACTGTCTCCGCTCAACCCGAACAACATTTATAACCTCCACAGACATACCATATGCGTTCCGTAATCGTACGTAAAGGCGAACCAATCGATCGCGCTCTCAAGCGCCTCAAGACCAAGCTCGACACCGAGGGCATTCTCGAAGAAATGCGCCGTCGTCGCAATTTTGAAACTCCTATGGACGTCCGCCGTCGCAAGGCACGTTCCGCAGGCAAGCGTAACAAAGTCAAATGGCGCTTCACCAACAAGGAAGAAATCCCAGCAGCAGCTGTGACTCCTGATATGGTAGGCTAAACCCATTGTTCGGGAACAATTTTGAAAATGAAGGGCGCGTCCGCGAGGATGCGCCCTTCATTTATTTTGTGCCTTGCTGCTGGATGATGAGAGCCCAGCGATACGGCAAAGGCGCTATGACACTGGCATGATTGGGATGTGAGAGCTGATTATTTTTCTTGTATCTCGCTATCTTGCTCATTATAATTCCAATGCTTATGGATAAAACGCTACTTATAGCAAATGTTCGTGCAAGTCACGGTGAGTGGGTGGATTACGCCCGTGTGCTAGCAGCCCTCTTAATTGTCTATTATCATATGCCTAGTTCTCAATTCAGCATGGTGGGGGCGAGTATTGTGGTAAAGGATCTTCTGAGTCTGCTGTTTGATTCTCCTGGTGGTTGTCTGAATTTCTTTTTTATCACCGCAGGGTACTTTATGAAGCGACACTTTGATTGTAAGCAGTGGATGAAGAGATTGCTGCTTCTTTTCCTCGTCTATGTGTCGTGGAATAGCTTGTGCATTTTGGGGTTGAATGATGAGGCGACTTTCTCGCGTATCTACGGGGTGGGCACACCGTCAGCATTGTGCGCGGATTACCCGCTTTGGTTTATACGCGATTTGTTTGTCATGACGCTTATGATTCCCTTGATGCGTTACGGGACTGTTTTTTGGATACTGGGTTTTTTAGTTGCTATTTATGGGCTTCATGTGAACCAGTGGGTTATAGCCTCATCGTTTGTCATGCCCTCGTTTGGCTTTTGGATCATGTTTTTGTTGGGTTTTATGCTCAATCGTGTCAATCTGGCGCGCGTTCATGCATTGATGCCGAAGATGCTTGCACTCGTATTGCCATTGTGGGGACTTGCTATTTTTACAAAGCTCTATTATCCATCGATCTATGCTTATTCTAGCTTGATGATTGTAAAATCGCTCGTCCAAGGTTTGAGTGTAGCTTTGGTGGGGTATGGGATCTGGTATTGCTCTGCGCTGAGACTGAGGAGCTGGGTGGCGAGCTTTGCTCCTGCTTCTTTTTTATGCTATGTCTGGCATGCTCCTTTGATTTTCATTGTTTCTGTCTTGGCTCGGAAAGTATCGCCTGAGCTAGCAGGGAATAGTGCGCTGATCCTGAGCCTTCCCTTTGCCATTTTGGCTTTGAGTAAGGTCGTGGATACATTTGTGACGCAGAGGTTGCCTTTCCTGCTGCCTATCTTTTTTAACCGCATGGCAAAGCGGAGATAGTTTTCTTATTAAGGTTGCAGCGCGTCCGCGAGGATGCGCTCTTGATTTATTTTGTGCGTGGTGTATAGTAGAGGAATGTTACGCTCTCTGATACGCTATGCTTTGTTGCTGCTGCTGCATGTCTTTTTGGTCTCGCTTTGGTTGGAGTTTCTCAGGGGGGTGCCAGTTGCAGCGGAGTTGATATTGTTCTCTGGGGCGACAGGCGAGAGCTTGAATGTGGCTCTGCCTGTGACCTTTTTGTTGCTGTGGTGGTTGATTCCTGTCTTGCTGCGTCGGGCTGATGCGCGGCTGGCGTGGAGCTCGCTGCTGCTCTTTGCGCTGGGCATGATTCTCTGTTTTGTCTTTCCTGCAGCGAGGGGAGGCTCTGCTGCTGATGTGGGGTCACCTCTGAGCGCTGCGCCGTGGGTTTCTGATGTGGCTTGGGGGCTTGTCTCGTCGGCAGGGATGCTCGCGGCTATCTATTTGCGTGGTTGGTTGGCGCGTCAGCGTGCTCGTCGTGCGGGGAGGGCGGCGTGGTGGGCTGCTATATGCGCCTTCATGAATGGGGGGGGGATGGTGCTTTCTTTCCTGCTGATGATCGCTTCAATTCGGTTAATGTATGAAGGGGCTGCGGTGGGATTGAGGTCGGCGTTGTGGGTGAGTTTTCTGATGTTTCTCATCTTTGTTGCTTGCTACATCGTGCTTGCTACGCATAGGCAGGTCAGGTGCGCGCTGTACCTGAGCCTGCTTGGCGCGATGGGGCTAGGGGCTTATGCGTTGATAGCGGGCGAGAGGCGTGAGTTGGAGTTCCAGAGGGATGGGCAGCAGTGGGTGTGCTACTCTCATACCGATGAGGGGGAGAAGGAGGGAGATCTGCGCTTGCTGCGCGCGTCTTTGAATGAGCGTGGGGGAGAGGAGATGCAAGATCGCGTCTCTGTCGAGCTGGGCATTGTGGAAGAGTGGTATCTTGATACTTTTGCGCTCAAGCAAAGGGAGAGTCGCGTAGAAAAGAATCGCTGCGTCCAGTTGTATGGATGGCATATAAGGAATCATGAGCTGATAGCCATCTATGTACTCGATATTCATCGACCGGGTCTAGGGCTGGCGGTGCTGTTGCTGCTGACTGCCTGTGGGCTGCTGCTGCTGAGGCGTGCGATGCGCGCGGCGCCTGAGGGACTGCCTCGCAGGCGGTGAGGCGCGTTTCCTTGACTTGTTTTTTTGCATGATGTATAATGACGAAATGTTACGTTCTTTGATACGCTATGCTTTGCTTTTGCTGCTGCATGTCTTTCTGGTCTCACTTTGGGTGGGGGGGCAGGCAGATCTGTGGGCTGCTGTGGATTTGATCTTTTATCAGGCGGGGGGAGTGCTCAATCCCCTCGTGGCTGTAAACTTGATCTTGCTGCTGTGGCTGATTCCTATCTTGTTGAGGCGCGTGGATGCGCGCTTAGCGTGGGGGTCGTTGGCATACTTTGTGCTCGGCTTTATTTTCTTTGAGGGCTCATTAGTCAGTATGCATACGAGTCATCAATTCGGTGCTCTTACCGTGGACTTTCATCCGAAGGTGGGGCTTGCCGCTTCTCTATGGGGCATCGCCTCGTCGGTCGGGATGTTGTTTGCTATCTACCTGCGCGGCTCTCTCACCAGTCTACGTGCGCGTCATGTGGCGCGTGCGGCATGGTGGGGGAGACTGTGCTCGGTGGTGGCGATCACGTGGGGCGTGTCTGTGTTCTCCCTGATGCTTGTCGTGGGTGGAGCATTGAGTGCGGATGTCGTGGAGCCTCTCAGCACGGAGATGTGGATGCATCTGCTGTTGATGCTGCTGCTATGTAGTTTTTTGATACTGGTAGTCACCGCTCGGAGAGCCAGAGCCGCTTTTTATGTGTGCTTGCTCGGAGCAGTTGCTATGGGATCCTATGCGCTGATCTCTGGAGGAACGCAGCGATTGGAATTCAAAAAAGAGGGCGAGCAGTGGGTGTGTCGCGATGAAGAGGGCAAGAAGATGGAGCGAGATTTGCAGCTGTGTGCCGCCGAGTGGAAGAAAGATACAGAAGCGCGTGTGGAGCTGGTGTCTACGCGCGAGGCGGATCAAGAGCGCTTTGAGTTGAGCTATATGCAGTCCCGACTGAAGGTGGATCATTCGGTGTGCTTTGACGGATGTGCTGCCAGCGATCACGTGGTGTCGAGCGTGAAGCTGACGGTGACTGATCGCCCTGGGCTGATGCTGGCAAAGCTGCTGCTGCTGACCGCCTGCGGGATGCTGCTGCTAGGACGTGCGCTGCGTGCGGCTCCTGAGGGGCTGCCTCGGCGGCGGTGATGGTGCTGAGGCTTGATTGATGGGGGACAAGCTGCTATGATGCTGGCGTGATGGATTTATTCGCCCCCCATGGTGTCAACGCTCAGATGAAGCAGGATGCGCAGACGCAGTCCTTTATGCCGCTGGCTGCCCGCATGCGGCCGCGCACGATAGACGAGGTCGCGGGGCAGCAGCATCTGCTCGCGCAGGGCAAGCTGCTGCGTCGCGCGATTGAGACGGATCGTTTTTCCTCTCTTCTTTTTTATGGTCCACCGGGGGTGGGCAAGACGTCGCTCGCCTATGTGATTGCGCAGCAGACGAGCTCGTACTTCGTCATGCTCAATGGGGTGGAGTCGAATGTGAGCGAGATTCGCGATCAGATCGCGCAGGCGCGCTCGCGTATGAGTCTGCATGGGCAGAAGACGGTGCTCTTTGTCGATGAGATTCATCGCTTCAACAAATCGCAGCAGGACGCACTGCTGCCCCATATTGAGAAGGGGACGGTGCGCTTCATCGGGGCGACGACGGAGAATCCTTTTTTTGCGATCAATTCCGCGATGCTGTCGCGCTCGCAGGTCTTCCCCCTTGAGGCGGTGTCGGATGAGGATATTCTCGTCGTGCTGCGCCGCGCGCTCGTGGATGAGGAGCGCGGGCTGGGGCAGATGTCGCTGCGCGTGAGTGAGGAGGCGCTGGCACATCTCGCGCTGAAGGCGGACGGCGATGTGCGCAAGGCGCTCACGGCTCTCGAGGTGGCGGCTCTCTCGACGCGGGCTCTGGAGGATGGTGTCATCCCCATCGAGCTCGCGGATGCGGAGGAGTCTATCCAGCAAAAGGCGGTGAAGTATGACCGCGCTGGCGATGGACACTATGATACGATCTCGGCCTTTATTAAATCCATGCGCGGTAGTGATCCCGATGCGGCTCTGTATTGGCTCGCGACGATGCTGCATGCGGGGGAGGATATACGATTCATCGCGCGTCGCATCGTGATCTGTGCGAGTGAGGACGTGGGGCTGGCGGATTCCAATGCGCTGCGTGTCGCGCTGGACGCGTCGCGTGCAGCGGAGATGGTGGGCATGCCCGAGGCGCGTATCCCACTGGCGCATGCGGCAGTCTATGTGGCGACAGCTCCGAAGAGCAATGCGGCTTACCTCGGCATCGACCACGCGCTGCGCGATGTGCGTGAGGGGAAAACGCTCGCCGTGCCCGATCATCTCTCCACGCCGACGCGCAAGAAGCTCGCGGGGATGCGCGGCGTGGAGTCCTCGCGCACGCAGTACAAGTACGCGCATGACTATGAGGAGGGATATGTCCCCCAAGCCTACCTGCCAGAGGGTCGCGTCTACTATACGCCGACGCGCCGCGGGATGGAGCTGCGCATCGCTGAGCGCATGGAGCATCTGCGTCAGCTGCGGGAGCGCGACCTAGGGCATCAGGGCTCAGATGCTCATTAGTCACGGGAATGTCACGGGAAAAAATGAGTGCTTGCATTGTGAGAAAGGAGTGATATAATTGCGTCATAAAAATTAATTTATGAAATTTGTTAGATCTCTCTTCCGTATGCTCGCCCTCGCGCTAGGGCTTGCTCAGACGCTGCACGCACAGATGGTCGTCGACAACGATTACTTTGTCGTCAATTTTCTCAACACTGATAGCTGGGGTGACTATAGTAGTGACACACAGTTGGAAAATATCAAAGCAGGTGTCCAAGGTGCCATTGACTACTGGGGCTCGCTGCTGGGTGAGAATCATAGACCTCTGACGGGAGAGTATCCCAAGGACCCTTTCACGGGCGAGACCGTCAGGGAGTGGGAGCGCCGCGTGGTGATTGATTTCTCCTTTAACCCTACGAACTCAGCTCTTGCATCGACGGCTGCGCAGACGATGATTTATTCAGATAAGTACTTCGATAACCCTGCACTCACGGTGCCCAATGGGACGAGCTACAACAAGGTGAGTCGCGCAGAGCTCAAGCTCAAAACAGATGGGAATTTCCCGCTTAGTCTCGTCTCCGATGAGACGACGGATATGTCCATTGTCTTTGGTCCAGGGGGATTTGACGGAGCAGGTTTTACTTTTGATGGAATACAGGGGAGTGGCTATGATTTCCAGACTATTTTCCTCCATGAGATGACGCATGGCATGGGCTTTGAAAGTGATGCCTATGGAACCGATGGTTATAGTGACAATGGGAACAAGACCGCTTTGGATGCCAGCATGGGCAGCTCAATTGATGCGACACCTGGTTCGGAATTAGCCGTGTGGGACAGGGATGAGAAAGGTAATCTCGTCAAGGTTGCCACCCTAGTAAATCCCTCAGGAGGATTTGAGCAGGGGGAGCATATCGTGCATATCGATCATGATTTTGACGAAACAAAACCTCTCATGCGACAGAGTATCAGTGTCTATGATCCTGTGCAGCGTGAGTTCACCATGGCGGATATTGCGGTGCTGGAGGCGATGGGGTGGAATCTGACTGTGCCGGATTCACCTGATGCCCCTGTGGATGTCGCTGTTGGCGATGGTCCCTATAGAGCTCAGTTCGCCACCATGGAGGGTGGCAGCGGGAATAGTGTGTACACGCTCACGGGGCTCACGATTGCCGATGGCAAGATCAATGAGAGCCTCACGCTCCAGCTGCAGCTCACGGCTGAGCAGCTGCACCTCTTCCAAGAAGGCTATAAGGAGGGCAACATCATCGGCTTTGCGCTGGATGGGATCACGCTAGAAGAGTTCAACGCCTCGGGTATTTCCTACAATGACATCACGCTGCGCATTGGTGGCGTGGACTACAAGGTACTCGGGAAGAGCGAGTACACGCCCTTTGGTAGCACGACGAAGACGGCTATCCTTTACGTCCCTGAGCCTAGCACGGCGGCACTCAGCCTGCTCGCACTGGCGGGACTGCTCGTGCGACGTCGCCGTGCGCAAGACGCTATCTGATCTGCTACGCAACTCGTGGTCGCTTTATGGGCAGCTTGTGAAGCGCGCTCAAACGCCTTAAATGATCATCCAAACTGTATACAAAATCCGAAGCTGCTGATTTTGCAAGATACCTCTTACAAGTTATTGAAATAATAAATCATTCAAACAATGATAGCCTAGCTCCCAATGTGAGGAGCTAGGCTATTGATTTTTGTATACTGCTATTCTGGTCGATTAGTGGCGGTGCGACACGCGGCGTGCGGTGCGGCGGGCAGTACGACGGCAGGCGGCGACGGGAGGCCTAGCTGCGACCGGGGCGGGGTAGACGACAGCGGGGGCAGGGCGTACGACGACGGGTGCGGGCTTGACAACGACGACTTTCTTAGGCGCGCTGGTATGGACGACGACGGCGGCGGAGCTTGATGTGGTGAGGGCAAAGGCGGCGAGGGCGAGTGTGAGGATGGTCTTGGTCATGGTGTTTGGATAGGGGGTATGGGATGCTAGCCTCATGTGTGGGCTTGGCTGTAGTATAGGCTATCCGTCATGAAAGGAAAGGGGTAAGTGATGAAGGGACAGAATGTGGTGACGAAGGGATTGCGACGATCTGTCAGGGACTGCTGATGGAATAAATATTATGATAGATGGGCAGGAAGCTCTACTTTTGCATATAGGAACCTTGCTAAATTAGTTTTGGGAAATTGTAGATTCGAAAATGAGCGTCACAGCACGTCTTTTGCAGCATTTTGGCGAGCATTAGCGGCTTTTTGGGCTTACATAGCTCGCTATGCGCACCCAAATGCCGCAAATTCTCATCCAAGCTGCCAGCAAAATCCGAAGCTGCTAATTTTGCAAGATCCCCATATGATTTGATTGACTCTGTCCTCTATCGCCTTGCATTTGCAGCTCTTGGCCTATGCGAGAAAAAGAAGCATCCTCGCGGATGCTTCTTTGTATGAGTCATTTTGTGCCGCTACTGAGGCTTATTTGCTATGGATATTAAGCATCTGCGCGTAGGTGGGCACGGGCCAGAGCTTTGCCTCGACTTGGTATTCCAGCGCGTCGATTGTCTCGCGTACAGCGTCCATGGCGGGGCGCATTTCGCAGACGCTTTCGCTGGCGATTGCCGTGCGCAGTGCCTTGAGCTGCTTGGGCAGCTTGTCGTAGAGCTCTGCGATGATTTCTGCTTTCTGCATGGTCATGGCAGCACCTTTCTTGAGCCCCGCGCGCTCGACGGCGCGGATGGAGCGGCAGAGCTTCTCGAGCTGCTCGGCGATTACGGGGATGTAGATGGTCTCTACCATGCTCAGGCAGGTCTTAGCCTCGATGTCGAGTGTCTTCTCATAGCTCTCGATCTGGATGTCCATGCGGGCGATCATCTCGGGGCGTGGGAGGATGGCGTATTTTTCCATCAGGGCGATGCTCTCCTCACGGCCGAGTACCTTGAGAGCCTCGTGAGAGGTGCGGATGTGGGGCAAGCCGCGGCGCTCGGCTTCCTCGACCCACTCTTGGGAGTAGCCGTTGCCGTCGAAGACGACGCGGTCGTGCTTTTCGAAAAATTCGCGGATGAGCTTGTCGACTTCTTCCGTGAATTGGGGGGCGCCAGCAAAGGGTTCGAGGCGCGTGGCGGCCTCATCGATGGCCTCACTCATGATGGCGTTGAGTACGGTCATAGGCCAGGCGCATGTCTGAGAGGAGCCGACGCTGCGGAACTCAAACTTGTTGCCTGTGAAGGCGAAGGGAGATGTGCGGTTGCGGTCAGTCGTGTCCTTGGGCAGTGCTGGCAGCGTGTCCACGCCGAGCTTCATCATCGTTGTCTCACAGCTCGTGGTAGCAGCACCAGTTTTGATCTGCTCGATGATGCTGCTGAGGTCATCGCCGAGGAAGATGGAGATGATGGCGGGGGGGGCTTCCTGTGCGCCGAGTCGGTGGTCGTTGCCCGCTTTGGAGATGGAGGCGCGCAGCAGAGCTGCGTGTGTATCCACACCCTTGACGACGCAGGCGAGTAGCGCGAGGAAGAGGCGGTTGGTATGAGGCGATTTCCCAGGCGCGAGCAGGGAGCCCATACCAGGGCAGCTCAGCGACCAGTTGTTGTGCTTGCCCGAGCCATTGACCTGTGCGTAGGGCTTCTCATGGAGGAGGCAGACGAGGTCGTACTTGAGAGCTTGACGCTCCAGCACATCCATGATCATGACGTTGTGGTCGACGGCGACGTTGATGGGCTCAAAGAGGGGCGCGATTTCGAATTGCCCTGGGGCTACTTCGTTGTGGCGGGTCTTGGCCGGCACGCCGAGCTTCCAGAGCTCGCGATCGACGGAGTCCATGAACTCCAGCACGCGCGCCTTGATCGCGCCGTAGTAGTGATCCTCCATCTGCTGATGCTTGGGAGGCAGCGCGCCAAAGAGTGTGCGTCCTGTCTCGATGAGGTCGGGGCGCTGGATGTAGAGGCGGCGGTCAATGAGGAAGTATTCTTGCTCTGCACCCAGATCGCTGGTGACGTAGCCTGGGTCGATGCCAAAGCACTGCACGAGGCGCAGGGCCTGCTTTGACACAGCGGCCATGGAGCGCAGTAGCGGGGTTTTCTTGTCCAAGGCCTCTCCTGTGTAGGAGCAAAATGCGGTGGGGATGCAGAGTGTGGCGGTGTTCTCCGTGCGCTTGATAAAGGCGGGTGAGGTGGGATCCCATGCGGTGTAGCCGCGCGCTTCGAAGGTGGCGCGGATGCCGCCCGAGGGGAAGGAGGAGCCGTCGGCTTCACCTTGGATGAGAGTCTTGCCCGTGAACTCACAGATCATGCCGCCCTTGCCATCGGGGCTGACAAAGGAGTCGTGCTTTTCGGCGGTGGCCTCGGAGAGAGGGTGGAACCAGTGCGTGTAGTGCGTCGCGCCCTTGGAGATAGCCCAGACCATCATGGCTTGGGCTACTTCATCGGCGATGCTGGGGTCGAGCTTGCCACCGCGCTCGATGGTGCTCGTCATTTTCTTAAAAGCACTCTTGGAGAGGTACTTTTGCATAGTGGAAATACCGAATGTATTACTACCGTACAGGGCTTCAAGTGCCTCGACGGGGGTGCTGTGTTGCTCAGGCATGATTTTTTTGGGGATGTATTGAGTGGAAATACCGAGATTTATTCCCCCGTCTCTTCTGCTAGAGGAGGCAGAGGGGTATGGGTGGAGGGGTGGAGGAGGAGGTCGTGCTGGATGGCTTCGAGCACATCGAGCTCAGGGCGGAAGTTCGCATCATGGTGGGAGCTGCGGATGAGCGGACCGCTCGCCACATAGCGAAAGCCTTTTGCCAAGGCGATCTCGCGCAGCTCGTCAAATACCTCAGGCTTTAGGTAATCGATGACGGGCAGGTGGCGCGGGCTAGGCCGCAGGTACTGACCGAGTGTAAGCACGCTCACTCCTTGCTCGAGTAGATCATCCATGCTGCACAGCAGTTCTTCGCGTGTCTCACCGAGGCCGAGCATGATGCCGCTTTTTGTTACGATGCGTCCAGGTGCCATCTCCAGCGCGCGGCGCAGCATGCGCAGAGAGAGCTCGTATTTTGCGCGAAAGCGCACGAGGGGCGTGAGGCGCGAGACTGTCTCGAGATTGTGATTGAAAATGTGGGGTCGCGCGCCAATCACGCTCGCGAGAGCTTCTTGATTGCCTCGGAAATCTGACGTGAGCACCTCGATGATGGTGTCGGGACTATGCAGGCGTATCTCCTCGATGGTTGCTGCGACGTGCGCGGCTGCCCCATCCTTGAGATCATCGCGTGTCACCATGGTGACGACGGTGTGCTGGAGCTTCATACGGGCGACGGCTTCTGCGACCTTGCGCGGCTCGGTGGCATCGAGGGGCTTGGGCTTTGCCGTGCGCGTCGCGCAGAATCCACAGGCGCGCGTGCAGACTTCACCGCCTATCATGAAGGTGGCTGTGCCATGGCTCCAGCACTCGCCGCGATTCGGACAGAGTGCCTCCTCGCACACGGTGGTTAATGCATTTCCCTTGACGATTTTTTTGATCTCGTTAAAGGTGGAGCCCTTCGGTAATTTGACTTTTAACCAAGATGGTTTGCGCTCGACTGCTTGACTCATGTCGGTGAGCAGTATACCAGAGCTCCCCGAGCGTGGCAAGCCTCAGTTTGCCTTTATGATAGCACATTTTGTTAGAAAACTTGATGATGGGATCTTTATACTTGAAGAAAGGGCAAATAATACGTATAAATAACCTATTCAATTATTAGCCTTGGAAATACAGTCCGCAGAATAGCCCTCAGCATCCATCCCCCCCTCGGCAGACGCAGCTCACAAGTCATAGCTGGCGAATGCCTCGGGGCGCTCCTCGGCGGATCCTGACTGGTGCGTCTCGGGGTACTCCTAGGACGCGGCACTCTGGATGAGAAAGCGATACTGCTGTGCTATCATGGTAGCTAAAGGGTAGGCTGGGGAGTTAGAGTTGTCAAGCGTGTTTGCTGAGTGGTGGTTTGTGGATAGTGCTAGCGCTTCGCGTTTGCGACGCTAGGAGCTTGCCGCGCTTCGCGCGGGGGATGGACGGGGGCGTCAGTTTGCGGCGTTGAGCCCCTGCTGGATTTGCAGCGCGGGCGGGTTCTTAATATAGCCGGAACTGACGCCCTGCGGGATCTGCCCTTGACCCGCCGGCGAAGGGTCGCTAAAGATTGCTTAAGGTCTTGACTTTGAGGATATGAGATGCTTTACACCTCTTGCATGCGGAGTTTGGCTGCATCATTCTATCACTGTGAATACTAACAGCGCGCGTGCTATGATCTTGCACTCACGGTCTGCCTCGTGCTAGTATACGCCCATGCCTGACCGCACCATTCTCGTAGCAGAAGACGATGACGCCATACGCGAGATCGTCTGCGATGCGCTGCGTGCCAAAGATTACCACGTCATCGAGGCCGCCGACGGTCGCGAGGCCTTCGAGCAGCTGCTCCGCCAGCCTGTCGATCTCGCCCTACTCGATATCAACATGCCCGAGATTGACGGCTTCCAGCTCCTCCAGCTTATCGAGCGCGAGTGTACGGGCACGCCCACCATCATGGTCAGCGCGCGCGGAGAAGAGCCCGATCGTGTCAAGGGGCTCGAGGGTGGAGCGGATGATTATATTACCAAGCCCTTTAGCATCGCCGAGCTCACTGCCCGTGTGAACGCCGTGCTACGCCGCTATCCCCATCGCGAGGTCACGCTGCGCGCGACGCTTTGCTTCCCCGGTGGCGCACTTGCGGGTGAGGCACGCCAGCTACAATTCGACGATGGATCGACAGAAAAACTCTCGGACAAGGAATTCGAGCTGCTGCGCTACTTGCTCACCCACCCTGACCGCATCATCTCGCAAGAAGAACTCCTCGTCCGCATCTGGGGCAGCCAGACGCGCGCCAGCCAGACGCGCACCGTCGCTGTCACCCTCGCGCGTCTCAAAGAAAAGATACGCCCCGCCGCCGCCGCCCTGATCGAGAATGTGCGCGGCCGCGGCTATATTTGGAAAAAACAATCATGAACAAACGCTTCTACCTCATCGCGGGCAGCTTTGCGCTGCTCTGCATCCTCGCCTCCGTCTGGCTCAGCTACGAAGCCTCGCGCCTCGAAGACCGCCTCCGTGACATCGACCGCCAGAGCCAGATCACACGTCTCATGGAGCTCTCGCTGCCGCGCCTCGATGCGCGCCTCCAGCAGCTCCTCGATGCCGAGGCGGCCAAGACAGGCACGGCGATGCCCAATTTCGCCTTTGCGAACTACCGCGCCCCGCACGCGCAGCGCGCCGCCTTCAACAAGGGCTTTTTCCTCCTGAGCCCCGCAGGGCTCTTCTATCCGCGCGAGGCGCGCGACTTTGGCAACTGGCTGGAGGGCAAGACCCTCATCGTCGACACCATGCGGCGCAAGGCGTACAACCCCCATGCTCCGCTCTTTGACCCCCTGCAAGAGAGCCGCTTTGACGCCGCGAGCCAAGTCCCCGTCTTTGCCGTCTACCAAGTCGATGAGACTGATTTTTCCAAACCTATCAAGGTAATGGAAAAACCCAGTGCCTACTTCGCATGGCATGGAGACGGTGAGCTCATCTACATGCGCTCGATTCGCACGAGCCACGGACACGCGGCGCAGGGCTTCGTCATCGACGTCGAGGCACTGAGCCAGCAGCTACTCCCCCTCGTCGAGCCACGCCTGCTCTCCCCCAGCATCCGCCTCACGCCGAATAATGAGAAAGGCAATCTCCCGCCCCTCCCGCTAGAGCTGCTTGCAGGCTCGCGCATCGACCTGCCCGATACGCAGCTGCGCTCCGAGGCACTGCGCGGCACGCTCTTCACCGCATGGGGGATAAGCATCGGTAGCATCATTCTCATCGCGTCGCTCATGTGGGTGTATAGCCTCATCGAGCGACGTCGCAGCGACTTTGTCTCCGCCGTGACGCATGAGCTACGCACGCCTCTCACCAGCTTCACCCTCTATACAGAGATGCTTGCGGAGAACAAGGATCTCCCAGCAGAGACGGTAGAGAAATACCACGAGAAGCTCCACCGCGAGAGCCTGCGGCTCAACCACCTCGTGGAGAATGTCCTCGCCTATGCGCGTCTGAGTCGTGGGAAAATTCGCGGACGCCAAGACCTCGGTCTCTGCGGCGTGCTGCTGCCGGAGCTCTTTGCAAAAATTGGCAAACCTCTCCGAGCCGCAGGCTTCCACTATCAATACACGCTCGATAAGCGCTGCCACCACGTGCAACTACGCACGGATCTCCTCACGCTCGAGCAAGCACTGACGAATCTGAGTGACAATGCGATAAAATACGCCAGTCGCCCGCAGGCCAGCGTGCAAATACATGTCTTGCAAACGACTCGCGAGCTGCACATTCGCTTCAGTGACAAAGGCCCGGGCATAGAGGAAGAGCGAGAGAAGCAGCTCTTTGCCCCCTTCCAACGCAGTGCCGAAGCACAGAAGGGCAAGCAAGCGGGCATCGGTCTCGGGCTCGCCCTCTCGCGCGATCTCCTGCGCTCCATAGGCGGAGAGCTGCGCTATGAGCGCACACGCAGCGAGGTCACG
This sequence comes from uncultured Akkermansia sp., assembly GCA_964371115.1. Classification (GTDB taxonomy): domain Bacteria; phylum Verrucomicrobiota; class Verrucomicrobiia; order Verrucomicrobiales; family Akkermansiaceae; genus Akkermansia. The sequence continues at coordinate 26,851 of CAYJLP010000003.1, forward strand.
GGGAGCACCTTCCTCGTCATTCTACCGCTGACCTGAGGGGGCTTTATCTATGGGGGGCTCTTCTAAGTAAAGCACACAGACTAAGATTATTTTATTATTGCTTTGGCTATAGGGGTCCTTGCAAAATTAGTTTTCAGAAATTGCAGATTTCGAAAATGAGCGCCACAGCACGTCTTTTGCAAGATCTCCTATAGTTATAGGGGGCTTCTAAATTCTCGTCATTCTAAATAAGTAAATATGTAAAATCGCTTCACGAGGCAGCTATGATTGATAGATGTTTTGACAGTGGAAGAGCACTGTGGTATTCTGCCGTGATGAAGAAGTATTTTTTGTTGGCTTTGTTGCCGCTTTTTTCTTGTACTGCTCTGAGTGAGCAGTCGGAGAAGTCGAGGCGTGCTCAGGTGCATTTGGAGCAGTCGCTTTCGGAGGCGCGGCAGGTGGAGCTGCATTTTCTTATGATCAAGGGTAGGTATAGCAAGGGCTTTATGAAGAAGCATGGGAAGAAAAATTTGCAGAGTGAGTTTTTCATTTCTTTGCCTCGGAGTGAGCAGGAGGAGCTGCTGCGACTTTGTTCTCAGATGCGGGTGGTGCAGATGCCTTTCGATATTCAGAAAATGCCGCGCATTTCTTATGCGTACAAGCTCTACTTGCTCTTGAAGGATGAGCAGGGGAAGGTGATGGGGTCGATCGAGCCTTCGAGTGTGAAGGAGCATGTTCCCAGCAAGTACCTGACAGGCTCGACTTTTTATCTTCTGCCTAGGGAGGGTGTGGAGCGTTTCAAGGAGATTGTGTACAAGGCGGTGGATGCGAGGGATATTTATTTTAGGAAGCTGTATCGTGAGCCTGATGCGCCGTGTCCGACGTGTGGTGAGAGGCATGAGTGATGTTTGGCTCCGTGCGTCGTGATTTGACAGGGGGAGGGTATTGTGGTATTGTACTGGGATGAAGAAGTATTTTTTGTTGGCTTTGTTGCCGCTTTTTTCTTGTACTGCTCTGAGTGAGCAGTCGGAGAAGTCGAGGCGTGCTCAGGTGCATTTGGAGCAGTCGCTTTCGGAGGCGCGGCAGGTGGAGCTGCATTTTCTTATGATCAAGGGTAGGTATAGCAAGGGCTTTATGAAGAAGCATGGGAAGAAAAATTTGCAGAGTGAGTTTTTCATTTCTTTGCCTCGGAGTGAGCAGGAGGAGCTGCTGGGGCTGATCTCTCAGATGCGGGTGGTGAAGATGCCTTTTGATCTCCAGAAAATGCGGCTCGTTAATTTTAAGGTTCAGCTCCACTTGCACTTGAAGGATGGGCAGGGGAAGGTGGTGGGGTCGATCAAGCCTTCGAGGGTGACGGAGCGTATTCCTAAAGAGTACCGGACAGGCTCGATTTTTTATCTTCTGCCCAAGGAGGGTGTGGAGCGTTTCAGGGAGATTGTGTACAAGGCGGTGGATGCGAGGGATATTTATGCGCGCAAGTTTTACCATAAGTAGGGGGGGATGTTTGACTTGTGTGGGGGGCAAACGATAATGGGTCATTGCAAGAAGTGCGGATATTGAAGAGCTTTTCTTCGTTCATGAGCTTCATTTGGAGGGAAAAGACAAAGTCTTTTTCAACCAAATGAAGATACATGCCACAGACCTCATCGCGCGAAGTCTGTCAAGTGAAAATCCGTATAAATAGCAAGCGGAGCGTAGCGACGCGCCGCGTTTTATGCCGGATTTTATCTTGACGGACGAAGCGCGATGAGGTACGCAGGCTGTTGTTGCGTGATAACCGTAGCTAAAGTATTGAGTAGTTGCTTGCTGGGATTTGACTTTACACGGTCACTTCGCGTTTGCGGCGGTGGACAAGTGGCGGGTTTTAGCAATCAAGAACGCAGGGCGTTGTTGTATAGGTTGTTTGGATTCGGCACTATGCGACGCTTCGCGTTTGCGACGGTAGGAATTTGGCGCGCTTCGCGCGCGGGGGGGACGGGGGCGTCAGTTGGCGGCGTTGCTCCCTTGCTGGGTTTGCCGCACGTGCGTGTGCTAATGTACTTGAAACTGGCGCCCGCTGGATCTGCGATCCAGCACTTCCTCGGGCTCTGCCCGAACCCGCAAGGGCTCCGCCCTTGACCCGGGAGGGCTCTGCCCTCCACCCGCCGGGCTCTGCCCAGACCCGCCGGCGAACGATCGCCGGTGATCGCTTAAGGTCGAGACCTTAAGAATCCAATTTCTTTTGCGGATGGGTTGGCATAGGTTTGTTTGCTGCGGCATAAACCACAAAAAAACCACGCTGTTGTGAGCGTGGTTTTTTGCTGGATAAGGTATGTTGCTGATCAGTGCCAGAAGCGGCGCGCACCCGGCACGTTCTCTGAGCGCGATTCCGCTGCGTAGCCAAAGGAGCCCTTGTCACGTACGTTCGGATCTGCTCGGCGACGAGGGGCGGGCTTGTTCGCTCGCTTCATGTAGTCCACGATGCCTTCTCCCACTGCCTCAGCGTAGTCAACTGCTTGTTCATGGTTCGCTAGCATCTGCGCCTGTGGTCTGTTGTTCAGGTAGGCGGATTCGATGACGACAGCGGGGATGCCTCCATCGTCACAGACGTTCATCCATCCCGCTGCGCGCGACGCATCTACATGTCGCGATTGCAGGCTCACGCGGCTGTAGTTGGGCAGCTCATCGGTGACTTCTTTCGCGATGTCTTCCGCAAGGAGTCGTCCATTGTTCTGATTGTAGATGAAGAGTGCTGGGGTAGCACTGCTCGTCCAGCTGCTGCTTGAGCTATTGTGATGCAGGAAGACGGCGCACGCGGCCTTGTGCGTGACGGCGTAATCCGCGCTGATGATGCCTGCCGAGACACGGTCAGGGAAGTGGCGCGAGGGGTAGCGCGGTGACGCGGTCTTGGGCTGCTTCAGATGCTGGACTCCCGCGCGCTGCGCGTATTGCTGCAGGCGCGCCGAGCTGGGCGCATCCCCGCGGTTGATGACGACGCAGCGGTAGCCAGCGTCTTCGATTTCCTTCTTGACGTAGTAGCTGTACTCGTACCAGAAGTCAAGCTCGTTGATGCGCTTGCCGTTGATGGCTGTGGGGGTCTGCGCGCCGCGTGCATGGATGTGGTGCCCGATGTCGAGCACCACGAGGTCGCGGGCATTGCTGCCGCCACCGCTGAGTCCACTCGTGCTGGAGCAGGAGCTCAGCGGGAGGAGGCTAGCCAGCGCGATGAGGGCTGTGTTGAGGAGGTTCATACGCTTAGTTGGCGACGATGTTGACGAGGCGCCCTGGCACGACGATGACTTTGCGCACGGTGAGACCGGTGATGAAGTCTTGGATGCGGGGCTGGGCGAGGGCGGTGGCTTCGATGTCGGCCTTGCTCATGTCGATGGGCAGCATGACTTTGTCGCGCAGCTTGCCGTTGACTTGGATGACGATTTCTTTCTCGTTTTCGACGAGGTAGCTTTCGTCATAGGCGGGCCAGTCCATGGAGCTGAGCTGTACCTGTGGGAGCTGAGGATGCGCGGCGCAGAGGAGGCTGTAGAGCTCTTCTGCCGTGTGCGGGGCAAAGGGGCAGAGCACGCGCAGCAGCTGCACGTAGTCGTCGAGGTTGATTTGCTGGCCAGCGTTGACGGCGTCGTACATGGCGTTCGTACACTCCATCATCTTGGAGATGGCGGTGTTGAAGCTCATGCTCTCGATGTCTTCACCGACTTTTTTGATGGTCTTGTGGACTTCCTTGCGTACGGGGGTGGTGCCGAGGTCGTCGGCGGTGATCTTTCCAGAGTGTTCCCACTGTCCTTCTTGGTTCTCGGTCTGGGCGAGGCGCCAGACGCGGGCGAGGAAGCGGCAGACGCCCTCGACGCCCTTGGTGGCCCAGGGCTTGACTTCCTTGAGCGGTCCCATGAACATCTCGTAGAGGCGCAGTGAGTCCGCGCCGTATTCGCGCACGATGTCATCGGGGTTGACGACGTTGCCACGGCTCTTGCTCATCTTTTGTCCATCGGCTCCGAGGATGAGGCCTTGGTTGACGAGCTTGTGGAAGGGCTCGTTGCTGGAGACTAAACCGTAGTCGAAGAGTACCTTGTGCCAGAAGCGCGAGTAGAGCAGGTGGAGCACGGCGTGCTCGGTGCCACCGACGTAGAGGTCGATGCCGCCTGCCTGTGTACCGCTGCCCATCCAGTAGTCCTCGACCTCAGGGGCGACGAATTGCTCGTCGTTGGTGGGGTCCATGTAGCGCAGGTAATACCAGCAGGAGCCTGCCCACTGGGGCATGGTGTTGGTCTCGCGGGTGTAGTCGTCGCTGTAGTTGATCCACTCAGTAGCCTTGACGAGCGGACCGCGGGGGTCGCCCGAGGGCTTGAAGTCTTCCATCTCGGGCTGGAGCAGGGGCAGCTCGCTCTCGGGGATGGCGGCGTGCTCGCCTGTGTGCTTGTTCCAGATGAGGGGGAAGGGCTCGCCCCAGTAGCGCTGACGGGCAAAGAGCCAGTCGCGGAGCTTGTAATTGGTTTTGCCGGTGCCGAGTTTGTTCTCTTCGAGCCAGTCGATCATTTTCTGCTTGGCATCGCTGACGCTGAGGCCGTTGAGGAAACCTGAGTTGATGGCGGTGCCGTCATAGCCGACGAAGCCTTCCCAGGCGACTCCCTCGGCATCGGGGGCAACGACCTGCAGGATGGGCAGTCCGAATTGGGTGGCGAACTCAAAGTCGCGGCTGTCGTGCGCGGGCACGGCCATGATGGCACCTGTGCCGTAGCCAGTGAGGACGTAGTCGGCGATCCAGACGGGGATTTTTTCTCCGCTCACAGGGTTGGTCGCGTAGGCTCCGGTGAAGACACCGGATTTTTCCTTGTTCAGCTCGCTTCGCTCCATGTCGCTCTTGTTCGCACAGGAGGCTTGATAGGCCTCGACGGCGGCCTTTTGCTCGGCGGTCGTGATGTCGGCGACGAGCTCATGCTCGGGGGCGAGCACCATGTAGGTCGCGCCAAAGAGGGTGTCGGGGCGGGTGGTGTAGACGGTGAGGGTGTGTCCCTCGCAGGCGAAGTTCACATCCGCGCCTTGGGATTTGCCAATCCAGTTGCGCTGGAGCAGCTTGATGCCCTCGGGCCAGTCGAGCGGCTCGAGTTCGTCGATGAGACGCTCGGCGTAGGCGGTGATGCGCAGCATCCACTGGCGCAGCTTGCGACGCTCGATGGTGTGGCCCTTGCTGCGCCATTCTTCGGCTTCTTCGTTCGCGACGACACTGCCGAGGCTGGGAGACCAGTTCACATAGCCTTCTGCGACGAAGGCGAGGCGGCGCTCGTCGATCTCGGCGCGGCTGAGACCCTGCTCCTCGAGCTCGCTGATGGGGCGTGCCTTTTGCAGCTCGGTGTTGTAGTAGCTGTTGTAGAGCTTGAGGAAGATCCACTGAGTCCAGCGGACGTACTTGGGATCTGTGGTCGCGAGCTCGCGATCCCAGTCGTAGGAGAAGCCCAGCATCTTGAGCTGGCGGCGGAAGGTATCAATATTCGCATTCGTGGTCACGGCGGGGTGCTGCCCCGTCTTGATAGCGTACTGCTCGGCGGGGAGGCCGAATGAATCCCACCCCATGGGGTGGAGGACATTGTAGCCCATGTGACGCTTGTAGCGCGCGACGATGTCGGTGGCGGTGTAGCCCTCGGGGTGGCCAACGTGGAGACCGGCTCCGCTGGGGTAGGGGAACATGTCGAGTACGTAGTACTTGGGCTTGCTGGCGTCGAAGTCGGCGTCGCCGGGGTTGGGAGTGCGGAAGGTTTTCTCTTCATCCCAGATGGTTTGCCATTTGGGTTCGAAGACATCAAAGGGATAGGGATGTTTGCGATCGGACATATTGCAGAGTAGTTTAATATAAATGCGGCTCGTATACAAGCCTTATCATGCGCAGAGAGCAAAGGCGTGGAAAAAAGCGGGAGTATACAACAAAAGCGCCAAGTCAATGGATTCTCTTAAGCCATTTTGCATGCCAAAATGAGACGAAGAAAAGGCAGGACACCTCCTGCTTGGCCTGAGCGAAGCGAAGGTGATGAGGATAGACCTTAAGCGATCTCTGGCGATCGTTCGCCGGCGGCTCTGGGCACATTTTGCACCGCAAAATGAGACGACGAAAGGGCAAGACACCTCTTGCCCGTCCGAGCGTAGCGAGGTGAGGAGGAACCCAGCGGGTGAAGGACAAATCGCACTGCGATTTGAGACGACGAAAGGGCAGGACACCTCCTGCCCGTCCGAACGAAGTGAGGTGAGGAGGATAGCCCTTCTGGGGGGTGGGGGAAGCCCCGCAAGCAGTGCTGGATCGTAGATCCAGCAGGGCGTCAGTTTTGCAACATCAACACACGCCCGCGCGGCAAATCCAGCATGTCAGCAACGCTGCCAACTGACGCCCCCGTCCTCCCTCCGCCCGAAGGGCGGCAAACTCCTACCGTCGCAAGCGCGAAGTGCCTACCGAATGGGTCGCTGGTCATCAGTTGGCATGCAATTTGCGAATCAGGAGAAGCTCTCCATAAATCTGACCCAGCTCGGATCAAAATCGAGATGTTTTAACACATCATCTTTGTTGAGAGCTGGCGGCTTGTTGATTTCAAACTTTCGAGCTGTGTCAGGGATATCGACATGGATGATGAATTGGGAACCATGCGGCTGCCATGTAAAGACTTGCTTTTCTGCCCCCTTGATAAAGCCGACGAGATTGCCATTTTTATTTTCTCTCCATTCATAATCAGAGGTACGATAGCGATGACAGTCTTCTTCAAAGAGGACATAGCTGCTCAGGTCAGGATTACGTCCCAGTATCATCGTGCGTACGGACGCGTAGTTATCTTGAGCGATGTTGACGCGCTCATTCCAAATATTGAGTACGGCTGTGCCTGTCTTTTGGATATCCTCGTGGGGGTCGCTGATCCCATAGGAATAGTCAGGGGAGCAGCGACCAGAAATGAGTCGTACAGTTTTGGCGGAGAAAGGAGCTGTGAGTTTAACTGTTTTGACTGACCATGCAACCTTCTCTAGTTCTACGTCGGCTATACCCAAGGGGCTAGAGAGATGCGTGCCTCCCAGTGCATCAGCGAGGGCATCGCCGAAGTCATTGCCTATGAAATCTTTTCTTCCTGAGTAGATGAGAAAGATGAAGTAAGCACCTAGCTTGATGATAAGATCATCAGGGATATGATTGAGAGCGAAGGGAGCTGGGCTCTTTCTTCTCTTGGCGTCTCTGAGTCGTGGGATATTCATGAGAGTCTTTTTGTGGTTCTTCACATTGCGATAGGGCGAAATCTATCCTCTGGGCGACAGCGCGTATCATAGGCACAGGGACACTATTGCCTGTTTGTTTGCGAATTTCTTGATGTGAGGTGACGATTTTAAATGAATCGGGGAAGCCCTGCAAGCGGAGAAGCTCTCGTGATGATGGTCGTCGGATTCCGTTCACTAGTAAATAATTGTACGATGCTCCTGTGCGCAGTGCGCAGGCATGATCGAGGACTGAGATATTACCCGATTTGTTCTCATGCCAGATGGATGGGTAGAATACCTTTTTGTGGCTTACTCGATCTTGGCGCTTTTGAACGATTTTTTCTGAGGCATAGAGAGAGACATCCACGTCCTCATCTGCTTCTAAAATATCCTTGAGATTATAGCCAATTCCGTCGAAATCAAAGTTAAAATGGCAGTAAGCATCAAAATCTAAAAAGCCAACCGCCACGATTCGCTCGCGTTTTTGCGGAATGCCAAAATCCAAGGCGTTGAGCACTTTCCATTTGACATGGTACCCCAGAGATTCGAGGCTAGCAAGCATGATGGAAAATGTCCTCCCCTTGTCATGCGTGACCAGACGCTTGACATTCTCTAGCAGAATGACACGTGGTCGATGGTACTTGAGAATACGCTCAATCTCAAAAAAAAGTGTCCCTCGTGTATCGGCGAATCCCTTCCCAAGACCTATGATGCTAAATGCCTGACAAGGGAATCCTGCGAGTAATAAATCATGCTTGGGGATATCTTCTTCGCGGATGAGTGTGATGTCTCCTGCGGGTCGATGCCCATAGTTCGCCTCATAGGTATCGCAGGCCGCGCTATTGAATTCAGATGAAAACACATTCTGATATCCTAGTTCATCAAAGGGTAAACGAATACCTCCGATTCCTGCGAATAGGTCAATGAAATTCAGCTTTGGCATAAATAGTTGTGCTCGCGATTATAGCACCTCTATGCCGATTTTCAAGCTTATTAGTGCCATGAACGCTACTTAAGTACTGCTACGCGCTCAAAGCTCCCAACGCGACTATTCTTGACAAATGTTTTGCAAAGGTGCTATAGTTACGAAATGTCAAAACTATTATTCTACCCCCTTCTTGCCTGTACCTTAGCCTGCCCCATCCACGCTGAGACTACTCCCCTCGAGCTCACGATCCATGATCAGATGGAGAAAGTGAGCCAGCAAGCTGGCAACAAGCTCAAGTCACTGATCTCTGACATGCAGGAAGTCTATGAGCGAGAGAATTTCGAAGAACTCCTCCTAGCCACCCTCGATCATCAGGTAGAGAACCCTATTTTCTCCTCCTATGAGAAGGAGGCCCCCGAAGCGTCCGCGTCTGCACGTCAGGCGAAAATGCTGCCTCTCTTCTGCGCTATTGCGTCGAGTCAGCTCTACTACCATTGGGAGATACTCGGCGAGCCAGAGCGTCGGATCCATCACCTCGCACGCATCCTGAGTACATCTCGAGTCCAGCGAGAGCTACAGGCACGCCTCTGCCCCATGCTGCTTGCGTTCATCGAAGCACCAGAGGACAGAGACGGCACACTCCAGCTGCTGAGGACACAGTATGGCGAGGCGGCTGCCGCTGCCTTCGAACAATGGGATCAAGAATGGGACAGCGACGAGAAGGCCAAGGATCAGAGCCTCCCTATCAACTATGCGGAGCTCCTCGACGCCCTGCGCGCCCTGTACCAAGACTATCAAGCCGTGATCCCACAACTGAAGGAGAAAAACGAACGCCTGATCATGACGCGTGAGATGCGAAGCCTAGCATTCTGGATATTCCTAGCGAAGCAGAGCGGAGAGCTGACACTGAGTGATGAAGATGCGCGCCTCTTGTTCACCTGCGTGCGCGATCTCACGCCTGCGGGCTTGACGCGCGTCGCCAAGGCTGCAAGCAACAACTACGGTGAACCGAGTGCTGCTTCGAACTCCAAGCACCAGCCCTATATCCTGATGCCTCAGCAGTGGCTGGAGCGCGGCCTGTCCGATTGGGAGACAACGAAGAAGCAGTGGATCGCCGAGCTAGACCGCCTCTACCCCGAGCGCAAGCAGTATAGCAAGGAGCAGTGGAAGGAGATTTAATTCTTTTTTGAAAGCAGCAGTCCCAGTGCCTATCAAAAGGCGCTGGGGGGCATCTGTTGAAATAAATCTGTATAATGCTGCGAGAAGTCTTGCTCGGAAGCGAAGAAGGCTTTCCAGTGATCTTTCTTGTTGAGGATGATTGACTGGAATGTATCAGCAGAGACCTGCTCAGAATTGAGCGCCCAGAGTATCCAAACCCGCCCCAGATAGCCTAGCTCGCCGTCAGGCAAGTCAACAAAGCATTGCTGCATCCGCTGGAGCAAGTCCGCATCCTGTTGATTGTATTCCCAGCAGACCATCATCTCAGATAGGACAATAGAGCGATGGGCTGCGGGCGTGCTGCTGGGGAGCTTCCCATGCCAGAGATAGTCCACGGTGATCGCGTGCTTTCGAATCACGTCCAAGTAGGCAGTCTGATCGCGGGGGAGGACACGTCTCGCGGCCTGCATACAGTCGATCAAATGCTTGTCCGCTGTTATGTTTTTTGTGCCATAGCAGCGGGCGAGAAATGCGCGTTTGAGCTTGAATTGAGACCGTTCTTGGAGGCTGGATGCGCGGTCGCTAGGTTGGCTGATGTTGACACATGCGTGCAGCGATAGGCTGAGCAGGAGTATGGTGATTGTGAGGGGGGATTTCATGGTTTTGATTATTGTTGTGTCTGTGGTACAAAATCCATGATGTGAATCTCGGGGCGGCAGAAGAAGCGCATGCCCCAGATGGAGCCCAGCCCGCGTGAGACAAAGATCTGCTGCTCGCCGTCAAAATCATAGAGCCCCGCGGGCATCGAGGAGCGAAAGGAGACGTAGCTGCCATCCAGAGGGTTGCCCAGCTGCCCGCCGTGTGTGTGCCCTGCAAGCATGAAATCCCAGTCGTAGCCGCGCAGCGACCAGCGGCTCTCAGGGTCGTGGGAGAGCAGGAGTACGGGCTGCGCCTCGCTGTCTGCGGGCTTCATGCAGAGCTCGGGCTTCATGTCGCCCTCATTCCACTCGCCGAGACCGATGAGAGTGAGAGGCTTGCCGCTGGGGGTGATCCAATCGAGTCGATGGTTGCGCAGGATGCAGATACGGGATTCTCTCAGGACGCGCTCGACCTCGGGGAGTCGCTCCATGTCTTGGTTGCCCAGAATTGTGTAGGTAGGTGCTATGTCGCTGAGCTGGCGCAGCAGACCGATGAGCTGGCGGGTGCGTCTCATGCGCTGCCCGACCATGACGAGGTCACCGCCGAGGAGGATGAGGTCGGGCTTGGCTTCTTCGATGATGTCGATGGCTTCTTCAAGGAGCTCTCTGTTCTCATGGATGTCGGCGATGTAGGCGATGCGAAAGCTGCCCAGCTCGCTGAAGGCGGGGACGGCGAAGCTGTCGCGGGAGACTTCCATCTGGGAGGCTTCCCATTGACCGTATTTTTTTACCCCCTGATAGCCGATGAAGGCGAGCAGCACGAGAAACCAAAAGATTTTGCGCCAGCCTGTGCCGAGTAAGACGGCAAAGATGCTGGGTGGGGTGGGGGCGCTTTGGAGGGGATCGGGAGTGTCGTTCATGGTTGAGTCTGGTGTTTGGCTTGTAAGGATGTGGTGGTGTGGGCGTTAGCTAGCTGGAGCGCGATCTTCCCCCACATCGCGAGACTCAGATGATCCGAATGAAAGGTGGGCGAAGAGAGCCCAAGATGCTTCGCATCTGTAGGACCTCCGTTTAGTTTAATAACAACTAATAGGCACGGGCTGCCATCTATGCAAATGACAGCCCGTGCCCGCAAAATCATACCTCCGCTGGAGGATTGAGTATGGCAAAGGCGGGGTCGAGGAAAACGCCGTCCTTGCGCACAAGCACGTCATCAAAGTACATCTCACCACCGCCATAGTCCGCACGCTGGATATTCACCAGATCCCAATGCACCTGCGACTTGTTCCCATTGTCACAGTCATCATAGGCCTGCCCCGGTGTGAAGTGGAATGAGCCCGCAATCTTCTCATCAAACAGTGTGTCACACATCGCATGCAGGATCTCAGGGTTCGTCCCAAGGGCGAATTCTCCAATGTAGCGCGCTCCCTCATCACTGTCAAGGATGTCATTGAGCTGCTTGGTCTTGCCATTGCACTCCGCATGCACGATCTTGCCGTCCTTGAACTCAAAGACGATGCCATCAAAGCCAATGCCGCGATAGACACAGGGGGTGTTGTAGCTGATTTTGCCATTCACCGAGTCCTTGATGGGTGCCGAGAAGACTTCGCCATCAGGGATGTTGCACCCACCGGCACAGGTGATAGCGGGCATGCCTTTAATAGAGAAACTCAGGTCTGTACCAGGCCCGACGATGCGTACCTTGTCCGTCTTCATCATGAGCTCGCCGAGCTTGTCCATAGCGACCTTGAGCTCCGCATAGTTTGCGAGGCAGCACTTGAAGTAGAAGTCCTCAAACGCCTCCGTGCTCATGCCTGCAGCCTGCGCCATGGAGGGGGTTGGCCAGCGCAGCACACACCACTTCGTATGGTTTACACGCTGGTCTTGCATGGGGCGCAGGTGCTTCATGATGAGGCTCATTCTGTCAGAGGGGACGTCGGAGTTCTCAAAGGAGTTGTTCCCCCCACGGATGCCGATGAAGGCATCCATCTTCTTCATCTCTGCGAGGCTCACCTCAGCGATGGCTTCGTATTGCGCATCATCTGCTCCACGGTACATCTCGCGGGTGAGGCGGCTGTGGTTGACGCGCAGGTGAGGGTGGCCGCCTGCGGCGCGCGCGGCGCGGATGAGGGCGATGCCGATGGCGTCGGGGACGTCGGTGATGTCGATGAGGATGTGCTCACCTGCTTGGAGATTGCAGGAGTAGTTAATCAGATTCTCGGCTAATTGGGTGATGCGTGGGTCTGTCATAATTGAAAAGTGTAAAATTTCCCCTTAATTTATCATAATTGGATATCAGACTTCAAGCACGCAATCGCGTTTTGGAGATCTTCGCGCGTGACGAGCTTGCTGACATGCGCCTCGCCGAGGGTCGATAGGAGGACGAAGCGTATGGCACCAGCGGAGAATTTCTTGTCTGCAGCGGTCTTTTTCAGAATGAGTTCTTCGTCGAGCGTGGCATCGAGCACAAGAGGCAGTCCGATGTCGGCGAGCAGGCTGAGGATTTCTTGCTCATCCTGCTCACTGAGCCCTGCATGGAGGCGCGAGAGGTAGAGCGCGGCGCGTAGGCCATAGGAGACAGCCTCACCATGGAGCATCTCGCCGTAGGGCAGAGAGGCCTCGACGCCGTGCCCGAGGGTGTGGCCGAGGTTGAGCAGGGCGCGGATGCCGAGCCGCTCTTCTTCATCAGCCTCGACGATGTGTGCTTTGATGGCGATGTTCTCCGCGAGGATGTCGGGGAGCTGCTCTTTTGTGCTTGGGGAGAAGCCGCTTTCGAGTTCCTGCCCCATCTGCCGCAGGGCGGGGATCATGCTAGGGCGGCGGATGGCGGCGTGCTTCACCATCTCAGCCATGCCCTCGCGGATGACGCGCGCGGGGAGGCTATCAAGGGTCTCGGGGTCGACGAGCACGAGGCGGGGTTGGTGGAAGGCACCGATGAGATTCTTGCCTGCGGCGGTGTCGACGGCGGTCTTGCCCCCGACGGAGCTATCGACCTGAGCCATGACGGTGGTGGGCATCTGGACAAAGGGGATGCCCCGGTAGTAGATCGCGGCGAGGAATCCCGCCATGTCGCCGACGACACCGCCGCCGAGCGCGAGCACGAGGCTCTTTCTATCATGCCCTGCCTCGACCATCTCGGAGACGAGTGTCTCGACGGTCTGGAGGTTCTTCGACTGCTCGCCTGCGGGGAAAACATGCAGGCTGGAGGCTATGCCCGCCTGCTGGAGGCTGCCTTGGACGGCTGCCGCGTAGAGGGAGGCGACGGTGGAGTCGGTGATGAGCGCGATGCGCCCTGTGAGCTGCTGCTGGGTGAGGAGGCTGCCGACGCGGTGGCGGATACCATTCTCGACGATGATGTCGTAGGAGCGATCTTCTAGGCAAAGAGAGACTGTGGGCATGGGGGCATTATACCCCCTGCATGCCCTCTATCCAAGTCTTTTTCCTATTCGCTCGCGGGGCTGCTAGGCTGGCTGCTGCTGGGCTTTTTCTTGCGCAGTGTGAAGAGTAGGATGATGCAGGCGATGATGCTTGCGAGGCTGCCTATGTTGCCCACCTGCATCCAGAAGATGCCCGGCTGGTAGTGGCTCTGGAGTTGGAAGGCGGCGTCTTTGGCATCGCTGTAGGTGATGTAGTATCCCTTGTGGTCGAAGGTCTGCCCCTTGATGAGAATCTGGTCGTGCTGCCCCTTGCGGTCCTTGGTCTGGAGTCGGATGCTCTCGGCGATGTCCTGAGCGGGAGCCTCGAGGATGGTGAGGGTGAGGTCGTCGAGCTCATGGGGCTGCTGGAGGCTCAATGTATGCTCGCGGGGCTCATGCTGCTGGTTGCAAATGTGACCTGCGGTCGAGACGAGTAGGCAGATGAGAGCTTGCACGAGGCAGAGTCTCGGCGTGAGGATGCGCCACGCGAGGTAGCCAAATACGCCTGTGAAGATCAG
>CAYJLP010000004.1:0-37952 GCA_964371115.1 uncultured Akkermansia sp.
GCCACCAAAGGAGTTTCTATCCTCATCACCTCGCTTCGCTCGGCCGGGCAGGAGGTGTCCTGCCCTTTCTTCGTCTCATTTTGCAGTGCAAAATGTTCTGGACACCACATGATGTGTCTCTTCCATGTGATGCCACCGCCTACTGATCCATCGCGTCCTTCTCATCAAGGATACCCGACTTCTCCAGATAGTAATCATACCCGCCCGCGTAAGGCGTGACCGCTCCATTGTTAATATGCAGCGTCTTCTCCGCCAGCGCACGGATAAAGTGCACATCATGCGAGATAAACACCAGCGTGCCTTCATAATGCTTCAACGCCTGACTCAACGCCTCCACGCTCTGCAAGTCAAGGTGCGTCGTCGGCTCATCCATGAGCAGCAGGTTCGGCGGGTTCACAAGAAACTTCACCAAGCTCAAACGCGATTTCTCCCCACCCGAGAGTACCTCCACGCGCTTCTCCACGTCCAGTCGACGGAAGAGGAAGGATCCTAGCACCGCGCGCGCTTCTTCCTCACGCAGCTCGTGGTTCGCGTTCATGATTTCCTCCAGCACGGTGAAGTTCGGCGTAAGGTTCTCCGCACGCATTTGCGAGAAGTAGCCAATGCGCGTCGTCGTTCCCAATACGCGCTTGCCCTCATCAATAGGCACGACTCCAGCCAAGATCTTCAGCAAAGTCGATTTCCCCGCCCCATTCGGCCCGACCAAGACGATGCGCTCCCCACGCTCAATCAACAGATCAAGGTTCTGATAGATGCGTTTCTCCCCATAGGCCTGCCCGACTTTTTCAAGTTCCATGACTTTCTGCATGGCGCGTGGCGGCTGAGGGAAGTTAAACTTAAAGATGCGTCGCTCCTGCTTGGGCTTGTCCATGCGCTCCATCTTCTGCAGCTGCTTGATGCGGCTCTGCACCTGCGCGGCTTTCGACGCCACAGAGCGGAAGCGCTCGACAAAGGATTCGATATGCGCGATTTCCTTCTGCTGATGTCTCCACGCATTGAGCAGGTGCTCATAGCGCATTTCTTTCTGCTCGACGAATCGAGTATAATTCCCCGTGTAGCGGATGAGCTTTGTGTTCTCAATGTCGTAGACGGTCTCCACGAGCTCGTCCATGAAGTCGCGATCATGCGAAATCATAAAGATAGCCCCAGGGTAGTTCTTCAGATAGCGTTGGAACCACAGCAAGCTCATCAGATCCAGATGGTTCGTGGGTTCGTCAAGCATGAGCAGGTCAGGCTCCGCAACGAGGAGCTGCGCGAGGTGCGCACGCATGACCCAGCCGCCGCTCATCTCCCGCGCGGGGCGAGCAAAATCAGTGTCTTTGAACGCGAGGCCTTTGAGGATTTTCTTCGCCTTGGGCTCCAGCTGGTAGCCGTTGTGTGCGATGTAGACGTCCATGGCATGTGCGTAGGCTTCACTGCCCGTATCGCCCGCGGCTTCACAGACTTGGATGGTGCGAATGGCGTCTCCGACCTCAGGGGTGATGCTCATGGCGATTTCCAAAACAGTGCGGTCGCTAGGATCGCCTGCTTCCTGCGCGAGGTAGCCGACGACGGCGTATTCGTCGCGGTTGATCTTACCTTCATCAGGGCTGTCACTGCCCAAGATCATGCGAAAGAGGGTGGATTTGCCCGCGCCATTGGGCCCGACGAGCGCGATGCGTTCGCCCCAGTTGACGGTGATTTCTGTCTCGGCAAAGAGGGTGCGTCCGGCGTGGGCTTTGGTGAGTTTTTTGATGGTCAGCATGCGGGCAGCAGTATACAGATGAGCCGCTGCTTTGGCAACTCTTATATTTACCAAAGTAAGACGCTGAGGGAGACGATGTCAGCTCTCTGCACGGGGCTTGGGGCTTGTATACGCGATTGGGCTTTGATATGATGAGTGTCATGCAAAAGGATTTTTCTCCCCCTTCTCGTTTTGTGGATGGTATCTCGGGCCGCGTTGCGGGCTGGGTGCTGCTGCTGGTCTGGGTGGCCTCGATGGCGATGCCAGATGATCTCGCCTACACGCAACTGCCTATGGCGGTGGGGCTGCTGCTGGTGCTCCTATGCGGACTAGCGGGTCTTCTTCTGCGTCAGAGGCTCGTGCAGCTGCCTGTGCTCTCATGGGGGGGGCGGGGGGGGCGGCTTATCTCGCGTTGCGTGCGCTAGGTAGTTATTCTGTCCTCGAGGGCTATACGGATCTGGGGCTTGTACTAGGGGCGGTGGTGTTCTACCTCGCGGGGGTGTACATGGCGCAGCTGCCACGTATCGCGACTCTGCTCATGCGTGTGCTCTGTCTGGCGGTGGTGCTCAATATGGTGTATTGGGCTCTGATGAATCTCACGGATGTGGAGCTCTGGGTCGTCGGGCGTCCCGATGAGGGGCTCGCGGGGGTGAACTCGCGGCATATGGCGCTCTTTCTCTACAAGAATTATGCAGGTGCCTTTCTCTGCTTTGGCGGGGCGGCTCTGTGCTGGTATAGTCTCTGGTCGCGTCAGTGGAGCTACCTGCCCTATGCGGTGGTGGGGGCGGCCTCGATTCTACTCTCTTTCCAATGCGGGACGCGTGCGGTGTATCTGCTCGTGCCCGTGGTGATGCTGCTGGGCTGGTTCCTCTGGCTGCTGCTGCGTCTCTTTGCCCATCGTCGTGTGAGCTGGTTGGACGGGCTGGTGGTGCTAGCTGTCGTCGTCGCCGTGGGGGCGGGGCTGGCGGATCTGCTCTACGGCTCGACCATCGTGACGGCTCTATCGGGGGTGGATACGCATTCGCGCGTGGAGATCTGGTCGCTGCTGCTGCAGGTAGTACCCGATGCTCCTCTGTGGGGCTACGGCGCGGGGGCGGCGCAGTGGGAGATTTTTCATCTATTTGATGATTGGGCGCGCCCGAACTACGCGCACAATGACTTCATCCAGATGTGGTCTGATTATGGCTTCATCGGGCTAGCTGGCTTGCTGATCCTGCTGCTGCTCCATCTGCTGACGGGGGCACTGACGCTGATGCAGGAGGAGACGAGTGAGGAGCGGCGCGCAGCGATCGTCCTCTGTGCTTTCCTCCTCATCTGCTTGTGCCTGATCTCGATGACGGATTTTGTCTGGCATCAGTTTGCCCTTGCGGCGATGACGGCTTTCTGCTGGGGGGTGCTCGCCTCTCCTGCGCGTCACAAAGGCTCGCTCCTCCAGTGGATAGGCCAGGGGCGTCGCTGGTCTAGTGTCAAGGTCGTGGCTCTGCGTGCTCAGGGCACGGTGGGACGCGCCGTGCTGGGAGGCGTGCTGCTGATCCTAGCGATGCTTTGCGCTCTAGGGCTGTATCGCTACACACCCGTGTATCTGCTGCAATCCCAGTTCGCAGAACAGCTACAAATCCGTGATGGGGGGCAGCTCGCGGCAAAATCGCAGTACGAGGCGGCAACACTCTACCCCGATTACCGCATCATCGAGCAGCTCGCGCAGCGCGCTCCCATCACAGGGCGCAATGAGTGGACGGAGAAGATGCGAGCTCTGCTCAAGGAATGTCTCTCTTATAATCCCAAGAATCTGGTCGCTACGGTGCATCTCGTGGAGCTCAATTCCTACACGGGACGCTTCGAAGAGTCAGAGGAGCTCATGCGGCGTCATCTCCCCGCGGGTGGCTCCGCGCCAAAGCTGCCTCTCCAGCCGCATGTGTATTATGGGCTCAATCTGCTCTATCAGGGATTCCGCGCGCTGAGCAATGCCGAGACGGGCAAGGCGTACTCCATGCTCGACTACGGCTTGCGCCTGCATCAGGTATTCCCCCTCACGCTCAATTATGCATGGATACCAGGCGCGCCCAAGCAATATCACGGCGCGAGCCGCCCTGGGCTCAAGGAGCTGCTCACCAAGGCGGCTCAAGAGCGAGATTTCCTCAGGAGTCTCGATGTGCAGAAAGATGACTCGTGGATGCAGCCTCTCCATGCAGGTGAGCAGGGGGCGCTCTACAGGCGCTTTCTCAACAAGCCAAATGGCAAGTAGTTGCTCTGATTGCGTATCGTGAATAAATCTTGACCCCATGGACAATCTATGAGAAAGTGATCTCTGCGATGAAACTCCTCGTCTCCCTCACCGATCAGAGCTTTGCCTCGACCAAATCCATTGGCATTTTTAACGTCTCCATGGGGCTCGTGCGCGGGCTGCTCGCCTGTGATGATGTCACGCAACTACACATCCTCGGCAATGGTGAGTGTGGTGCGCAGCTGCATGCACTGGCGTGTGAGAAGCTGCACCTCCACCTCGCCGATCGTGCCGTGCCCTCGCGCTTCGGGCGCATCTTTTGGGATCAATGCGGGGTGCAGCAGGCGATACGCGATATCAAGCCCGACTGGTGCCTGCTGCCAAAGGGCTTCCCCCCCTTCTTCCCTGTACTGGGCAAGACAAAGCTCGCGTGCTATGTACATGATTTTAACTGGGAATACTACCAAGGCAAGGCGATTGCCAAGGAGAGCCCCTTCCCCCGCCACGAGATGATCTATTTCTCCGCGCTGGGCAAGCGTGCGCTGCGCGTCGCCGACCTCGTGCTCACGTCGACGCAGTTCAACAAGTCGCGCTTCCTCGCCTACCAGCAGGACGCCCCCGTCGCCGTCGTGGGCATCGGCTTTGACGAGCCCGCGCAGCCCGCCCCCGAGGTACGCGGGCGCGACATCCTCGTCTACGTCTCCCCCTACCCGCACAAGCGCAGCGACCTCGCCATCCCCTTCCTCCAATGCTGGCTCGATCAGCGCGACGATGCCCATCAAATCAACATCCACCTCATAGGCAAGCTCCCTGAGCACATCCAGCCTCAGGGCAACGCGTGGAAGAGCTACGATCGCATGCCCTTTGCGGACCTCCAGCGCTTGCAGCGCGAGGCGTGCCGCCTGAGTGTTTATTTCAGCGATTATGAAGGCTTTGGGATGCCTCCTGTCGAGAGCTTGCGCCTCGGAGTCGCGACACTCGCCTCGGACATCCCCCCCATTCGTGAGAATATCCCCGAGCGTTTTCTTTTTGACACGGGCAAGATGGAGCACTTTGTCCAACAAATGAATGCTATCTATGACGCATCACAACTAGGTGACATCCCCCGCTACCCGACGTGGGGAGAAGTCGCTCAACGTTGTGTGTATGCCATGAAGAATACGTGATAAAGCTTGCATACCGAGCCCTTTTGCCTCATCATAGATGCGATGTCTTACGTCTGCGCTCTATTCACCCACTTTGCCAACAAAGCCAATACGCTAACCTGCCTCCAGCGGCTAGCTCAGCAGACGCGACGCCCAGATCATATCCTCATCATCAACAACGCGCCCGACAACGATGCAGGCATCGCAGAAGCGCGCGCCCTTGCAGGTGAGCTGTTTGGCAAGGACGCCTTTAGCGTCTTGCAGACGGAGAAGAATCTGGGCAACGCGGGAGGCTGTGCACGCGGCATGACACAGGCATTCGCCGAGCTACACGCGGATTTTGTTTGGATTCTCGACGATGACTCATGGGCGCGCCCTGAGAGTCTCGCCGCCCTCCTCGAGGCTCCCGTCGATGAGGAGACGATTCGCATGAGCATGGTCATTGATCCCAAGAAGGATGACGAGCTCAGCTGGCCGCTGACCGCACGCGCCGAGGGCGCGACCCAGTGGCGGCACATCGCGCACCGCGACGAGCTACCCGACACCGACCGCATCATCAGCCGCGGCGGCTGGCTCGGAGCTCTCTACCCACGCGCCGCGTGGAAGCGCGTAGGCGTGCCTACAGAAGATCTCTTCATCCGTGGTGAGGATGAGGAGTACCCATGGCGTCTCCGGCACGCGGGCTTCCGCTTCATCACGCTGCGCACCAGCCCACTGGAGCACCCCTCCTCACGCCAGCAGCTCATCGAGTACCGCGTATGCCAGCGCTCCTTCTTCTACGAACCGGGGCTGCATCCCTCGCGCGTTTATTATAAGAACCGCAACTGGGCGTGGCTCCAGCGTCTGCGCTATCCAAAGTCGCCCCTGCGCCGGCTGCTCGCCTGCGGGGTCTACATTTTGCTCTCGCTCAATGCGATGATACACACAGGGGAGCTGGGCTGGCAGCGCCTCTACCAGCTCTTTCGCGCGCTGCATTATGGCTTCTACGGGAAACTTCAGCCTTACGAATGATAATGAGGTGATTAGATTATCTCATCGAGCTTTTTTTGTGTATAAAAAATTCCAACATTCATAAATTTGTCTTTACATTGCACGCGCAATCATTATAATTCGCCTCCGAGCGCAAAATTTCTCAACCGTTAACACACATTAAATCATGAAAGTACTTTCCTCACTCGCATCCATGAAGCGTCGTCACGCCGACTGCCAAATCGTGAAGCGCAAAGGCACTCTTTACGTCATCTGTAAGAGCAACCCCAAGTTCAAGGCTCGTCAGGGCACAACCGCAGGCACACGCCTCAGCAAGAAAGGCGTCAAGTAATCTGACCCTCTCTCCTTGAACAATCTCGAATTTTCAAGATAAGAAAAGACCGCTGCACATGAGGCACCGGTCTTTTTTATATTCCCCAGCTCTCATCCAATGACACAGCCTCGCACCCAGTCCCAGGTCCTCGTGCTCGAGTCCTTCACCTTCGACGACGGCACGCGCATGGAGAGCGTCCAGCTCGCCTACGAATGCTACGGCACGCTCTCTGAAAATAAGGACAATGTCATCCTCCTCAACCACGCGCTAACAGGCAGTCAGCACGCGCATGGCTGGTGCGACGAGCTCCCTGAGGCTGGTAGCTTCTGGCAACCCGAGAACCACGAAGGATGGTGGAATAGCATGATAGGTGAGGGCAAGCCACTGGATACCAGCCGCTACTTCATCATCTGCATGAACTATCTGGGCAGCTGCTACGGCAGTGCTGGCCCCGCCACGCTCGCCCCCGATGGTGCGCCCTGGGGCAGTCGCTTCCCCCTCGTCACCGCCGCCGATCAGGCGCGCGCGCAGATGGTGCTGCTTGACTCACTCGGCATCGAGCGATTCCACATCGTCGCCGCCAGCGTCGGTGGCTTCATCGGTCTGACCTGCGCTTGCCTCTACCCCGAGCGCGTGAAGGGACTCATGCTCATCGGCGTCTCCCATCGCCCCTCCATCGACCACCAGCTCTCCGTCTTTGAGCAGATCATAGCCATCGAGCTCGACGAGCATTTTGCATCGGGCAGATACCCCCTCGACTCCCCTCCCCTGCGCGGACTCGCCCTCGCACGCATCATCTGCCACAAGCTCTTCGTCGATACGCAAAGCCTCGCCTCGCGTGCCAAGTCAGGTCTCCTCCCTGGGCAGGATATGCTGCGCAGCTACCCCGTGCGGCGCAACACGGAGAGCTACATGCTGCACCAAGGCACCAAATTCGCCAAGCGGTTCGACGCAAACGCCTACATCCGCATCGTTGACATGTGGGCGCAGCACGACCTCACCGCCCTCTGCGCTGTAGACGACCTCACCGCCTGCTGGCAGCGACTCGCGCAGCACGGAGTCAGGGTCGTCACCTTTGCCATCGACACCGACGGCTGCTTCTTACCCGACGACATCGCCGCGCTCAGTGAGCAGATGCACGAGCAGGGCGTGCCGACCACCCACCACCTCATCCACTCGGAGAAGGGGCACGACTCCTTCCTCCTCGAGCCCGAGCTCTATGCTGCGGGCATCGCCGACTTCTTTACCTCATAAAATAGACTACGACAGCAGCCTCGACAGAGAGCTCCGCGCTCTTATTTGACTTGTCACCAGCACGACGAATCGCTACAATACGCACAACCGCATGATTGACTACGCCCCCCTGATCGCCAAACGCCGCGAACGCCACGCGGAACTAGAAGACCTCATCGCCGACCCTGGCCTCTTTGATGACCGCAACCGCGCAGAAGAACTCATGCGCGAGCACCGCCGCAGCACCGAGCTCATGCAGCAGTGGCAGGAGCTCTGCACACTACGCACCCAGCTCGAAGACAACCGCGAGCTACTCTCGTCTGAAGACGACGAGCTCATGGAAATGGCCGAGCTCGAGATCGCCGAGCTCGAGCCCCGCATCGAGCAGCTGGAGCAAGACGTCCAGTACAGCCTGCTGCCCCGCGACCCGACCGAGGACCGCGACGCGCTCGTCGAAATCCGAGCCGGTACAGGCGGCGACGAGGCCTCACTCTTCGCCGGCAACCTGCTAGGCATGTACCAACGCTACGCCGAGGGCCGTGGTTGGAAGTTCGAACTCCTCGACGCCAGCCCCAGTGCCGTGGGCGGCTTCAAGGAAGTCACCGCTCGCATCGCGGGTGAGGAAGTCTTCCGCTACATGAAGCACGAGAGCGGTGTCCACCGCGTCCAGCGCGTCCCCAGTACTGAGACCCAAGGTCGCATCCACACCTCCACCGCCACCGTCGCCGTCCTCCCCGAGGCTGAGGAAGTGGACGTCACCATACGCCCCGACGACCTGCGCATCGAGACCTGCCGCTCGGGTGGTGCGGGTGGTCAGCATGTGAACACGACGGAATCCGCCGTGCAGATCTTCCACCTTCCCACCGGCATCATGGTACGCTGTGAGCAGGAGCGCTCCCAGATGAAGAACCGCGAGACAGGCATGCGCATCCTGCGCGCGCGCCTCTTTGAGATGAAGCAGCGCGAGGCGCAGCAGAGCTACTCCGACCAGCGCCGCGCCCTCATCGGCTCCGGCGGTCGTGAGGAGAAGATCCGCACCTACAACTTCCCCCAGAATCGCATCACCGACCACCGCATCGGCTACACCGCCTACAACCTCGACCACGTCATGACAGGCGAGATCGACGAGCTCGTCGCCCGCATGCAGCAAGTCGAGATGCAGGAGCGCATGCACGAGCTCAGCTAGCACGCCTCCCCGCAACCTAACCCTCTCTCTGCATGAAAAGCACCCCCACCGTCCAATCCATCCTCGATGCCGGCATCCGCTACCTCGACGAGCGCGGCTGCCCCGACGCGCGCCACTCCATGCAGAGCCTGCTCGTCCACGCGCTGGTGAAGGACAAGACCTGGCTCTACCTGCACTACCAAGACCCCATCGACGATGCGGCTCAGCTCGCCACCCTACGCGAGCTGCTGAAGCGTCGCGGGCAAGGCGAGCCGCTCCAGCACCTGCTGGGCAGCGTCGAGTTCTACCGCCGCGAGTTCCGCAGCGACGCGCGCGCCCTCATCCCGCGCCCCGAGACCGAGGAGCTCGTCGAGCTCGCACTCAGCCGCGTCACTCCCAGCGCTGGCATGCGCATCCTCGACATGGGCACAGGCAGCGGCATCATCGGTATCACACTCGCGCTCGAGCTCGCCGAGCAGCAGCCTGAGGTCACGCTCGTCGATGTCTCCGAAAGCGCGCTGAGCCTCGCACTGGAGAATGCCACGCGCCTCCATGCACGGGTGAAAACCTACCGCAGCGACCTCTTCAGCCTCTGGCAGCAGGAGGACAGCGAGAGCAGCCACGTCAAGCCACCTAGCGATTATAACCTCGTCCTAGCCAATCTCCCCTACATCCCCGATGCCGAGAGCAGCGAGCTCGCGCGCGAGGTGCACCACGACCCCAGCCTCGCCCTCTACGGAGGAGCTGATGGACTGGACATCATCCGACGCTTCCTCACCGAGCTCCCCCGCTATGCGGCGGCTAGTGGTGCGCTCGTCCTGCTGGAGGTAGGCCACGACCAAGGAGAAGCCACGCGCGCCCTCATGGAGCAGCTCGGCTACACCGACACCAGTGTGGCCTGCGACCTCAACGGCATCGCGCGCTTCCCGCTGGGCACCACGCCCACCCGCGCTATCGAGCCCGAGGAGGAGACAATGTCTGCCGACGAGTCCGAGCTTAACGAGGAGCTTGAAGCCCACGAAGAGGAGGAAGACGCCCCCGAGGCTCCAGCCCCCGCCGCCGTTCCTCGCGCCACTCCTAGTGTAGCCACGAGCACACCTCTCGCACCTGCAAGCCCCACCACCCTCCCCAACGGCGACCCCATCTCGCTGCGCATGGAGGGCTACGACGACCCCGAGAGCTACCCCTTCTGATCGCCCCCTCCCCCTATGCGCAGCTACGCCCCCGATGCCCTCATCTACCCGAGGGTGAAGAATATCATCGCCCGCATCGCCCACGTTGCGCTCATCGCCTGCTGGGGTAGTGCCATCGCGGCTCTCGCGACCCTGCTGCCCATGCCGCTGAGCTATTTTTTGCTGCTCTGCGAGCTCAATCTCATCTTCCAGCTCCTGCTTGGCATCTGCCTCGGGCTGCTGCTCCCCTGGTGCCACTACGTGCTGCTCTCCCAATCGGGGCTCGCCCTCACGCGTGCGCTCAGCCTCATTGCGAGTTTCCTCGCCCTGCTCAGTGCGGTGAGCTACCTCTACACGCTGCTCACGGGTAGCCTCCTGCTTCAGCTCCAAGCGAGCGCACCCGTGCTCATGGGGCTGATCGCCTTCCCCATCATGGTACTCAATCTCGGCTATCTCGGTGCCCTGAGACCTCTGCTGCGCGCCGCCCTCATCCTGCTGCCGCTGCTCTACATTTTTAGCTACGTGGGAGCTTACAACTATGAGCAGTTCTCCATCCTCGTCTCAACGCCCATCCTCTTGCTCTGCGCCCACCCGCTCCTCCTAGGGCTCAAGCGCCTCGCCCCCCGCGTCATCAGCCTCCCTGAGTCACGCTAGCTCAGATGTGCGATTTCAGCTGAGAACGCATTCTCTAGTTCGGGATAGCTGCAAATAAGCCAATATTTTAAACCAAGGAACTCAGATTTCTCGCTCAACTCCAACGACACCGCTTGACGCGTCACATCATTGGGTTTTAAAAGATACTTCATGCACAATTCTTGAAACGCTAGCACACGAGAGAGGCAATACTCGAAAAAACGCTCCTCTTTTCCCTCTCTCAGCACGCGCTTCCCATTAAACAAGCGAAGAAGGAAGGAGGGGAGACTCCCTAGAGCTGCTTGGTCATATGGCTCAACATCAAGCATCTTTCGCGTAAAATCTATTTTTTGTTTCAGGAGCTTCGCTATAGGCACACGATGTGGTTCTGGCAGATCGATGTAGAGGGATGATTTTCTCTGATTGCAATAACTGCACGCGAGAAACAAATTTTCCCACTCAAACTCTAAATCTGGATATTTCGCGCAAGGTCGCAAATGTTCGACCTGATAATCAGTGATACAAATTCGCTCACACAAATAACATTTATCCTGCTGATCAGCTAGTAATTGACGCTGCACGTCTTGCCCTGCATAGGAGTGCCGTAATAGGAGAGATGCTGGAGGCGCTTGCAGTGATTTGTGTATCTGAATCATAACATATTTAATCCGTGCTCAATGCGCGAATATGATCCATTCTCGCTATGCATAGTTGCTGAAATTCTCCCATGACGCTTGGAGAAACAGCCGATGGAATATCAGTGAAATAATCGTAAAGCTGTCTTAAGCGATTCCGCTGCGTCGCTGCAAGTGGCAGAGGCTTACTCATGATCTGACGAAATTCTTCTAAAAGCATAACGAGATAACCAGATTCGGTCTTCGCTCCAAAGTATCCCTCGGCCAAGGTTTCAAAAGAATAACGAGGAAGATCATCGACAGCCTCACGGCGCTCTAGGTCGTAGGCGAGTGCATCAGCCGTGGAATGCAGGATAAATGGAGAATGAGTCGTTACAATAAATTGAATCAAGGGAAATAGCGAGGTCAAGAAGAGCATGACACGCTGCTGCAATTCTATATGGAGATGTGTCTCAATCTCATCAATAAATACAATACCATGCATCATATAAGGGCGCAGAAGTATATTCTTGCGCTGCATTTTCAGCATCAAATCACATACAATATACAGGATGGCGGCAAAACCATCTGCCAGCTCGGTGAATTTAAAAGATTTCCCCTCTGTAATAATGCGCCACTCGTAACTACGGAAGTTGAATTCCAGTTTCAGCTCAGAGTCAGCATAAAGATCCTTTAGCAGCTTTTCCAACGTATCAAACCACTCCCTAATTACTTGAGCTTCGAATGGCAAATTCTCATTACGCGCCATTGCTTCTTGGAATTTCAAATCTACCAAAAAATTCAAAAACTGATCTACGTGCGAATGCCTCAATGAAGCATTCTCGGGATACTGAACCCTAGAAGGAGTCTCAGGCTCATCCATTTCTAAGCGACGAAATGCGGGATAATGAGCAATGATAAACTTCTCGCTACGCCAATACTCTGCCCAATATCCATCTGAAATTCGGAGAGACAATGAAACATCTCCCTTCCTATATTCAATCACGTCTCTTGGTGACTCATAGCGCTCGATGGAATCCTCCAATGCGGATACAATGGCATTCATCAATGTGGTTTTTCCCACCCCGTTGCGCCCCGTTATCAGGATATGAGGTTTATCCTCAGATGGAACGTGAATCACAAGATTCTTGAGATGGAGAAGCGATTCTACCTTGATTTGCGTGAGATAATGCCTATTCATTGCTACTTTTCGCGTAATGAGTATTGATACTATGCCATGATGAGACACATTGTCAAGAAAGAAACGTGTTTAGTCCTCTACGTCTCTCTGTATAGAAAAACCGCTCAGTATGAACTGAGCGGTTGAAAAGAAAATATGCTAAAGAAAGTCTAGCTTAGTGATTAGTCAACGAGCTTGACGACGATCTCAACGCCCTTGTGGTTGACGTAGACGCCGCTAGCGGCGCATGCGGTGTGGCTAGGTGCTGCGAGACCTGTCTTTTTGCACTTGCCGAGCTGGGGTGCTTTCCAAGCCTGAGCGGCCAGACGGGAGCGCTGCTTCATCTTTGATGTTCTGCGTTTTGGAGCTGCCATAATATTTTAATGTTAAAGTGTTTTACTACTAAAAATAAGGTGATACGCGCAACGAGTAGTTTTCAAACCACGTCTCAAGTTCACACAAAAACATGCATCCCTCAGTCGTGATTTGGCAACTCATCCAAAGCATCCCAGACACTTTCTCGACTTGCGGTCGCGGATTCTACACCTGTTTGGGGGTCTTTGTCCAGCCTAAAATCAAGAATTTCATGATTTATTTCACAATTCGCATCCACCATTTCACATTTGGGATAGTGGGGCAGCTCGAGCAATAATTCGTCGCGCAGCTCGTCAGTCACATCCAACGCGAGCTTCTGGCTCACATCCTCGCTCAGCGCGATAGAATCAAGGCTCATTGTATAATCCATAGAGGAGAGACAGCGCACGCAGCGGAAGCGAAAATCCGCCTCAATGCTGCCATGCACGAGCAGCTCTGTCTCGAAAAGCTGCACCTGCAGATCATAGCGCAGCGGGCTCACGCTCATCACATCCTCACCCTCATCCAGCGAGAATAGGGCGGCATCCAGCTCGCCGACGAGGTGGAGCCCCTCAGGGGGGAATTCTTCTAGAGAGATGATGAGGCGCGTATTCATACCCCTACTTTAGCCTCTCTGCTCTGCTGTGGCAAGTCTTTTTCTTGATGATCTCATGTGCGGGGTGTACACACAACGAGCGCGCCCCTGAGAGAACAAGGGCGCGCGTAATAGAGAGAGATAGCGTGTGTTGTTGTTTATAAGGTAAACTTATTACAGCTCGGGGGTGAGCATCATGTAGCGATCAGCTGTGCTGCGTCCGCTGCGAGTCTGGGGATAGAGCACATCGGGCTCGAGGATGCCCTGCTCTTCATCCATGTCGGATTCCTTGAGCTTGTCCTTGAGGTTGACGATGGAGCTATCTGTTTTCCAGACCATGAACTCGCCCATGAAGGAGGCAAAGTCGACCTTCACATCATCACCGACGTAGGGCTCATTGGAGGGATAGACGGAGGAGGCGACGAGGGGCATGATACGGCTGCCAGAGACGCTCTTCTTCATCGCAGGATCCTCGGGATCCTTCTGCATGACATAGGAAACGCCGTTTTCCCCGCGCTCGAGAGCAGCGCCTTTGGCGATCTTGTTGTCACCTTCCTTGGTAGCCTTGCCGTTGACGTCGAGCTTGGCGTAGAAGATAGTTTCGCTCTGGTTGGCTGGATCGTAGAAGAGCTGGCGGAAGTAGGCGTTGGAGTTGTTGCCTCTCAGTTCACCAAAGTTGAACTCGGGCTTCTTCTCGACGAGTATATCGGCTGTCTCATCACTGGGATAGCTGTTGTAGTCTTCCTTGAATGCCTTGAGCGTGCTGCCGACTTGCTTGAGGTTCTCAATAGCCTTCGCACGGTCACCCGCATTGCGCTGGCTCATGATGAGAGGGTAGCCGATGGAGCCAAGGACACCGAGAATGGCGATAACAACGATAAGCTCCACGAGGGTGAAGCCTTTTTTCTGACGTGTGGGGATCTGTATTGATTTCATGCGAAAGAGGGCGATTAATGTACTATCATATATACCATATCGCCCGCCGCCATGCAAGTATCAAAATGCAAATGAGTATATTTTTCAACAATTCTTCTCCATGCCCACAAAATCAAGGATTGTGCCACCTTTGGTATTGCATCCAGTACCCCCTCTGTGCTACATTCAGACGCTGCTCGAACGCACCATTTTAATGAAAATCACCATCAGAGCCACACCAGGGGCAAAGAAGAATGCGCTACTCGGCTGGGAATACCACCCCAACTGCCCCACCCCTGTGCTCAGGATGAAGATCGCAGCTCCACCCATTGATGGCAAGGCGAATAAAGCACTCATCGCCTACCTCGCCACCTGCCTCCAGCTGCGAAAATCTGACGTCGCTCTACTCATAGGCGAGAGCGCGCGCCTGAAGGTGGTCGAAATCCCTGATGACGCAGCCGAATACCTTGACACTCTAACAAAACAGGTGTAGTAAGCAATAAGGCATTGTCATAGTGCTGCGGATGTGTTAGCATGCGTCACTCAATATTATGAAAGAGTTTTTCCTCCTTATTCTCTTTGGCGGTATCATCGGGGTGGCCAACATCATCCCCGGTGTGAGTGGCGGCACGATGGCCGTCGTGCTCGGCATCTATGACAAGCTCATCGGCGCGATGAGTCGCTTCTTCTCCGATGTGAAGGGCAACGTGCGCTTCCTCGCAGGCATAGGCATCGGCGCGCTCTTTGGCATCGCGCTGCTCAGCAAGCTCATCAAGTTCTGCATCACGAACTACACGATGCCGACGAACTTCTTCTTCACCGGCCTCATCCTCGGCAGCATCCCCATGCTCTATGGCAAGGCGCGCAGCATGGGACGCGCTGGGGTGAAGCACTACGTCGTCTTTGCGCTCTTCATCGGGCTCATGGCCGTGCTCGCCTTCTGCACAGGTGAGGGTGGCGTGCAGACGAGCATGGAGCTCACGCCCGAGACCTGCCTCTTCCTCGGCGTCACCTCCTTCATCGCCGCGGTGGGCATGCTGCTGCCTGGTGTGAGCGGCTCGATGCTGCTGCTGCTCTTTGGCGCGTACTACACCGTCA
This sequence comes from uncultured Akkermansia sp., assembly GCA_964371115.1. Taxonomy (GTDB): domain Bacteria; phylum Verrucomicrobiota; class Verrucomicrobiia; order Verrucomicrobiales; family Akkermansiaceae; genus Akkermansia. Next base: position 15,355 of record CAYJLP010000004.1, read on the forward strand.
CCACCGCGATTGATGCACGCGATATCTTCACGCTCATGCCTGTGGCTGTCGGCGCGGGGCTGGGTCTACTCGCGGGGTCGAAGATCATTGACTTCTGCCTCACACACCTGCCCGTCGTCACCTACTACGCCATCCTCGGTATGGTGATCGGCTCGCTCTTTGCCGTGGTGAAGAATGCCTTTGCCACGGCTCCCAGTGTGAGCTCCATCGTCGTCTCCGTCGTCGTATTCGTGATCGGCGTGGTGATTTCTCTCGCTTTTGAGAAGTGGGATCAGAAGGTGAATCCGAAGTAAGACGCATCTTTTTTCTCAGAACACGACTTTTCTCTTGTCAGACGGGTTGAGATTCGCTAAAATATCCCCGCTTCAACGCAACGCAATACAAAACTCACCTGGGTGGGTGGCAGAGCGGTTGAATGCAGCTGTCTTGAAAACAGCCGAAGGTGAAAGTCTTCCGTGGGTTCGAATCCCACCCCACCCGTCAGCAGGTCGCCGCATTTCGATGCGGCGACCTTGTTGTTTTTGGGCATTTCGCGTCGCCGTCCTTGTCAAGGCGGCGCATCTAGGCTATACTCGGCGCATGTCTAGCAGCTTTGGCAGCATTTTCAAGATAAGCACCTGGGGGGAATCTCACGGTGTCGGAGTCGGAGTCGTCATCGACGGCTGTCCCGCAGGCGTCGCGCTCGATGAGAGCCGCATCCAACGTGAGCTCGACCGCCGTCGCCCAGGGCAGAGCTCCATCGTCACCCCCCGCGACGAGGCCGACCGCGTCGAGATTCTCAGCGGCGTGCTCGACGGCTACACGCTCGGCACCCCCATCGCGCTGTCCGTGCGCAACAAAGATCACCGCTCCACTTCGTACGATGAGATGCAGCACAGCTACCGCCCCTCGCATGCCGACTACGGCTATGATGCGAAGTACGGTCGCCGCGCGTGGGCGGGAGGTGGTCGCGCCAGCGCACGCGAGACCATAGGCCGCGTCGCGGCAGGAGCGGTCGCGCAGGCGGTGCTCCAGACGCTCTATCCCCAGCTTGAGATCATCGCGTGGGTCAGCCAGATCCGCGAGATCCGCTGCCCGCTGAGCCCCGATCAAATCATGCGCGAGGGCGTGGAGGGCAACATCGTGCGCACAGGCTGCGAGAGCACAGCGCGCGCCATGATCGCCGAGATCGAGCGTGTGCGCGACCGTGGCGACTCGGTGGGCGGCATCATCGGCTGCACCATACGCCACGCACCTGTCGGGCTGGGTGATCCTGTCTTTGACAAGCTGGAGGCGACACTGGGCCATGCCATGATGAGCATCCCTGCGTGCAAGGGCTTTGAGATCGGCAGCGGATTCACCGCGTCGCAGTACCTCGGCAGCGAGCACAATGATGCTTTTTACATGCAAGGCGCGCGTGTGCGCACACGCAGCAACTACAGCGGCGGCATACAGGGTGGCATCTCGAATGGCGAGGACATCAACATGCGCCTCGCCTTCAAGCCCACCGCCACCATCATGCTCGCACAGGATACGGTCAATGACCGCCATGAGGAGGTCCAGCTGAAGGGCAAGGGGCGCCACGACGCCTGCGTGCTGCCGCGCGCCGTGCCCATCGTCGAGGCGATGGCTGCGCTCGTCCTCTGCGACCATGTGCTGCGCCAGCGAAGCGCGCAGATTTGATTTCTAGCAAACGGGAATACAATATCTCCTCCCTACTGAGGCCGATGCTTCTAGCGAGCATCGGCTTCTTTTGCGCCTGCTACACAAGAAGCAAAACTGTTAAATATAAAGCGATTAACGGTTATCAATATAGATTTACAACTATTATTTCATGGATATGATTAGGAATACACAGACACCCTCATCATATGAAGCACCACCCGATCAACTACACCCGCCTCGGCGCCCTCCTGCTCGGACTGAGCATCGCGCCCCTCCATGCCCAAGCAAGCAATGTCAATAATCTCGTTCTCACCGCCGCTCCCACCTCAGAAGACGGCGTGTGGAGTATAGGCTCTGATAATCCCCTCGACGGAGATAAACCCGTCCACTGGGGGTACCTGCTGCCCATAGACAACTACGACGGAGCATCACGCATAACTGGCCGCGTGAACGCTACACTCGGTCCCGCTGAAGATGCACAAGACTACGACTCATGGGAGGTCGTGCGCCTCACCGATGGCGCCGGCCTCTCCCCTAGCTGGACACTGGCACTTGATGTCAAGATATCAAGCATCAAGGGACAGCTATCAGACGCGGCCTATGGCATCCTCCTGCACGACTACAAGGCCGCCTCCACCACCTACAGTGAGATACATGAGGTGGCGGGCAGCGTCGCCATTGTGGATTATGAAGGAAACAGCGCAGAGAAGACGCGTCCCGCCGCCTACGGCGTCGAGGTCGGTGCCTACTACGATGTCGAGACGCTCTCGACGCATGTCACCGCCAGTAATAGCAGTACTGCCATCGGCTACCAGTTCAACGCCGGCGCACGCATCGGCGTCGATGAGGACGGCATCGCCATCGCGGACGCGGGCATCACTGGCAAAATCGAGATCGACGAGGTCGCGCAGGCAGTGGGCATGTACTTCAATGGCGTTGATGACTTCAACTCCAACGCCGCTGAGCCCGCCGTCGGCTACATCAGCTCCGATATCAGCATCAAGAGCACAGACAAGGCTGTAGACGCCGCCATCGGCATCTACGTCGACGGCACAGGAGCGGGCAATGATGTCAAAGGCGAGTTCTCTGGCATCTTCGCGGGCAGTATAGCCATCGACGTGCTCTACGACAGCGTGGCACAGACATCGCTCACCCCCATCGTCTCAGGCATCCTCATCAGTCAGAAGGCAGGCGAGACGGGACTGAGCAGCCACATGACCTTCGGCGATGGAGCCCATATCTCTGCCCAGTACAAAGTCGCTGGCAGCGAGACGCGCCTTCTGGGCGATTCCATCGACTTTGAAAGCGCCAGCGACAATGCTCTGCAAATCACCACGGAGAACGACGGCGACACAGTCACCCTCATCGGCGACATCCGCAGCTACAGCAACACAGGAAAGACTCCACGCCAAAACGACCTCGTGCTACTCCAAGGCAACTACCGCCTCACCGCCGATGAGATCGAAGCAAGCAAGCTATCCCTAGGCAGCCTCGAGAGCGGTGCTATCAGTGACGCGTCACTCACGCTCACGCAGCAGACGCTCATCGAGGATATCCAGAGTATCGAACTAGCAGTACATAGCAGTGAGGCAGGCGATTTCTCCCGCATCATCATCGAGGAGGGCGTCACGCTCGATGGCAGCAATCTGAAGTCTATCGACATCCATCTCGGCGACATCCTAGAGACGAGCACAGACTACTCCATCACCGTCATCTCGGGACAGCTCGATGATCTCAACTCGGTGATCAATATCTATAATGAGGCAGGCACCGAGCTCTGGAGCATTGATCTGAGTTCTGAGGCGAGTCAGCTCTATGAGACGCGCGATCTGAGCGCAGGTATCTTTCGAGTCGCGTATCATCCTACAGGCTTGACGCTCTCGTCCTATTTGCCTGAAAATTTTGATATCGCGCCCGAGCCGACGACGGGGACGCTGAGCCTGCTTGCACTCACGCTACTGATCTCGCGCAGACGACGAGGGAATTGAGCGAGTCGCGGGTGAGCGCATGGGACTGATGGCGAGACAGCACAGTCCCGCGCGCTTTTACCTTGCGTCTTCATGTGAACTCTGTTAATAATACCCTATGCGATTTCTCTCCCTCCCCCTGCTGCTCGCCTCATTTAGCTCTCCTTTCTTCGCCTCCGCCCTCGCGGATACCGCGCCTCAGAAGGTGATGTATGTAGGCGACTCGCTCACGCATGGCTACAGCAGTGCCTCCTACCGCTGGCATCTGCACAAGATCTTTGTCGATACAAAACAGCCTTACCAAGAGCTCGGCATTCTCACAGGCAATACGGGGAAGAACACGCTCAAGCCCGGCACGCCCTACCGCGGTGTCCCCTTTGCCAACGTCCACTCGGCTCAATCCAGCGCGCGAGCGTGGGAGATCTCGGGGCTGCGCGCGGGGGCTCGCTTCGGCGGGAGCAAGCTGGACAACTGGCTCGGATTTGATGAGCACACTGCCGCAGGCAAGCCCTACAGTGGCAAGGCTTTTGCTGGCAAGAATGCCCCTGAGATTTTCGTACTCATGATAGGGACGAATGATCTGCTCTCTGACAACGAGCGCGCGCCGCAGGGACTGCCCGCCATCGCCGCGCGCGAGAGCAAGGAGCTGCTCGCGGAGGTCAACAAAATCTACAAGAGCATGCGCCGCGCCAACCCGAAAGCTCAGATCTACTTCTGCACCGTTCCCGCATGGGGACCTCATCGCACACTCGACAAGGAGGACTGGCGCAAGGCGGTCGATCAATACAACCGCCAGCTGACACGCTGGGCGAAGTCGAAGAAGAATCTCAAGCTCGTGAACAGCAGCCGCGGACTCGTCGCCTCGGGGCTGGAGGCAAACGAAAATTTCTTCATCGCCGATGGACTGCATTTCAACGAGCAGGGCAATCTCCTGCTCGCGGGCAACATCGCGCGCGCCATGGGGCTAGCTGGCCGTACAGCTGGATTGCCACGCCGCGCGCATGACCAGCTCAACGCCCAAAGCCCTGCCAAGAAAGGCTGCATCACCGTCAGCCTTGATGCCAGCGCGCTAGGTGAGTATGGCATAGGCAACGGCGCGGAGGCGGGGGGGCTCCTCCTCTCCAAGAGCGGCATCAGCTGGACTACGAGGAGGGTGACGCTGCCTCTCTACGCGGGCGACCTGCGCAAGAGCAAAGAAAAAATCCGCGTCACGTGGGTGGAGGGTGATGCGTCCCAAGGCATCGCGCGTGGCTATTACGTCTGGCTGGCAGGACAGCTCATCGGCGAGGCTCTCCCCTACCGCAGCAATATCTCCTCTCAGGGTGTCTATCCTGACAAGGGGAACAAGCACCAGCCTGTCGCCGACCCTAGCGGCAACTACGCGCCTTGATGGCGGTGGGGGTAGCTAGATATAAGAAAGAAGGCGCAACAGCACCAAGACGACGCGATGCCGCCATGCTAACCCCTCCTTCGAGAAGTGCGCGGTGCGCAGGCGGGCAGCTGCATCGCGGTAGAGCCGCCAGCGTGACGCGCACTTCAGCTCATAGAGCAAGCGTCGGAGGCAAAAGGCCACACAGTGCTGCCTCATTTCCTCAAATTCCCGCGACGCACGCGCAGGCTGGATGGCTAAAAAATCCTGCACCGAGGCGAGGATGTCCCGCGTCTTTGCCTCCGTCCATGACGAGCGCGTCCCCGACCCCGCGCGGACATAGCAAAAGATGAGATCCACACCAAGCAGCCCCAAAGCTCGGCTGCGCCCCAGCACCTCCAGCAGCCACGGTCCGTCTTCAAAGGGGAAGGTGTCCTTGAATAGCACGCCCTCCAGCAGCTCACGGCGGTAGAGCTTGCCCCAGCAGGAGAAGTCAGGCGTGGCTTTCTTCAACAAGAGACGCAGGGCTGGCTGCACGCGCTCAAGCTCCAGCGGCGTAGTGATCTCCTCATAGTCGTGTGTCTGCTCTCCAACGAAGCGCGTCCCACAGACGACGCAGTCCAGCCCCTCATCCTGCATCGCGTCCAGCATGAGCTCAAGGGCGCGCGGGTGTAGATAATCATCCGAGTCAAGGAAGGCAATAAAATCCCCCTGCGCGAGCCGCAAGGCGTGGTTGCGCGCGGCTGCCGCGCCTTGGTTCTCCTGCGCGATCAAGCAGAAGCGTGCGTCCGCAGAGGCGAAGCTGCGAATCAGCTCCGCCGTCTGATCGTGCGAGCCGTCGTCGATGCAGAGGCATTCCCAGTCTTGATGTCGCTGGGCGGCGACGCTCTCAAGGCAATGCCGTAGATAGCCCTCGGCATTGTAGCAGGGGATGATGATCGAGAGGCGGGGCTTCATGATGCGGCTACTTTTCTTTGCTGAGCCAGTCGAACAGGAGTTGGGATTCATAGGCGATTCCACGCCTGATACGCTCCTTACGGCTCAGACTCTTGTCGCTCATGATACGCTTCTTGGCCTGCGCGGCTTGCTCGCGCAAGGCTCCGGGGAGCTCATCGTAGAGAGCCTCTGAAAAGATGAGACCGATACGCTCTGCCGCCTCGGGGTAGCGCTGTGCTAGTGCCTCAAAATGGGGCTTTGTCTTGTCGATCGCGGCGATATACTCCTCAAAGGGGAGCTTGTTGGGGAAGAGTGGCAGTCGGTACTGGCGCACCAGCGCGCTGGACTCCAGAGCACAGGCGCGCAGAGCCACAGGGATGCTCTCGGGGTCCATGCGGTCAATCGCGCGCTGCCCGAGAATGGCAAAGAGATCGACATCATCCTCCTCCTCAGGGGTCAAATCTAGCATTGCTGCCAATAGATGCGCTCGAAAGAGCCATTTGAAGCGCGTCTCCTCCTCGCTCAGAGGGGCGGGCGCATCTGGGGCGGGCTGTGTGGTCTGCTGCTTCTGCTCGGCGGGTTGGGAGGGAGTGACTGGAGGCGTGGCAGTCTCCAGCGCTATGCTAAGTGCAGGCGCAGCGAGGCTGAGTGCGAGGGTGAGCAATGTTCTGTCCATGCTCTAGCCTAGCATAGACTCTGAGGGCAAGTCAAGACGAGTCTGCTGCACTCGCGCCTCGCGCGAGTGCAGCAGCTGGGAATAGATGTGTCAGGGTGCCTAATCACGCGCTCTGCGGCGACGGCGCAGCAGCAGTCCCGTGAGCGCGAGCAGGCTCAGTGTCGCGCTGCTGGGCTCGGGGATGCGGTCATAGACGAGGACGAGGTTACCCCCATTGTTCATGCGAGCGTTGAACTCGAGCGCGACGCCCTCGACCGTCCAGACGAGCTGGGAGAGGTCTTCTGTCGTACCGTAGGTGAGCCCCGTGATCTCGATGCCATAGTTCGCATCCTCAAAGTCGGCGATCTTGAGTCCCATCAGCTCGACGATGAGCTCTCCCTCGATGGTGGCTTCGTCGAGCAAGAGCGCGACGCCGTCGACGCTGTAGAGATCGAGGCTGCGGTCGGGCAGCGAGAGCTGCGACTGGGTGATGTCTCCACTCTGGATCTGGAGCGTGGTGTCTCGCACGGTGAGCAGCTCTTGGAGCTCGACGCCCTGTCGCACGATCTGGATGAAGAGATTGTCATCCATGTGGGTGATCGTGGAGTCCTCGATGAGCAGCGTGGCTGTCTCGCGGAATCCGAAGCGCACGCCCTCGCCTATCGTCGTGCCCTGCACGACATTATTCTCATTGATGTTGAGTGTTGTATTGCTCAGTGCGCTGTCACTCATCTGCGTGTAGACGAGCGTGATCGCGTCGCTATCGGCGATGGCGACATTCTCGAGATGCACATTCTGGAAGAATCCGTCGCTCAGCGTCGCTTCCTCGGCGTTGTAGCGTGCGCGCACCGCCATGTCGCCACGGTTCTGGAGCTCCGTGTCGCCTATCTTCAGGCTAGCGATGCTGTTGTCGATGCTGAGGCTGTTGCTCTCTCCTGCGGCTATGCTGAGCTCAGCCGTCGTGAGCACGCCTGTGCCGATGACGGCGGAGCGGCTACGAGTCTCAGCCGCCACCGCTGCCTCCGCTCCCATGCTGATCGTCGCGCTACCTTCGATAGAGATAGAGCTGAGGCTGAGGGAAGTCTGCTGGAAGTTGAGCGTCGCATAGGCGATGCTGTAGTTCTTCACCGCGCCATTGGCGTAGATGCTGACTGCGCCGCCGCCATGGATATGGAGGTTCTGAGGCTTGAGGGCGCGATGGATGTGGAGCTGCTGGTCCTGCTGACTCCAGATGTTGACGACCTCGGAGGCTTTGTCCGCGCCCCAGAGGGTGTGGTAGATATCAATTTTCCCGCTGGTCGCCCCGCCCAGTGTCGAGCCATGCCAGAGGTGGAGGCCGAGGCTATTATGCCGTGCTCCGTAGTCGGCCGTATCATCCTGATTGCCCATGAGCAGCGTCCCCCCATCGAAGATGCTGACGTAGGGGTCGGTGTAGGTGTTGTATCCTATGTACATGCCGCCCTTGTTGAGCACGAGGGTGCCGCCGTCGTTGACATTGATATTGGCCTTGCCGAGGTTCGCACTGACGGCGACATCGGAGATGAGCGTCCCGTTGATCGTGATGGTGTTGATAATGCTATTGGGGTTGTTACTGGGGGTATTGGACTTGTCCGAGACGAGGAAGCGCGACGAGGAGTCCGTGGCGGCGATATGGAGAGTCGATCCTGCGGCTATCTCGACGGTGTTCGCCTCATAGATGGTGCTCAACTCCAGCCCGCCGACGACGTAGGTGCCCGAGCCTGACAGGCTGAAGCTGCCACCCTCGGGTCGGAGGGTGAGATGGCGCTCTTCTAGGCTGCTGCCCTCGCCGAGATGGATGCTGTAGTCACGGATCGTGCGATCGCCTGTGCTGCCAGCACTCAGCGTGGTGTTGTCCAGCAGGTGCAGGCTGCTACCCGAGGCGAGCGTGATTGAGTCAATAGACGTAGCTGCCCCTCCTAGCTCCAGTACGCCTGATTGCACCTGAATGCTGCCTGTGAAATCCGCGCCTAGGGCGCTGACGGTGGTCGTCGCCACCGTGCTGCTACTTGAGAGGACGCCCGCGCCGCTGATCGTCCCATCGTAGAGACCGCCGCTCGCCGCGAGGTGGACGGTGCTAGGCTCCCCGATGTTCATACGTGCGGATGTTGTGCTATCGAGGTAGATCGCCTCCGCGCTCGCCACAAGGAGTCCTGAGAACTCGCGTAGGTCATCGAATCGGACACTCGCTGCCGCGCTGGATCGTATCTCACCACTGCCGCTGAGGGTGTTGGTGACGTGGTCGATGTCATCGAGGAGGAGGATGGCGTCTGCGTTGATGACGGTCTCGCGGTGATTCATCGCCTCCTCTCCGAGATGGTAGCTGCCGTCGTGCAGCGAGACCGTGCCGGTGTAGTGCTTGAACCAGCCCTGCGCCGCGAGCTCGCCGCCGTCCATATCGAGGATGACCTCGGTGTGCACGGCTGCCGCCTCCTCAAAGATCAAGCTGGAGCTGCTGAGCGCGTCGCCGTGCAGCAGCAGGCTCGCGCCCTCGGTGAGGACGATATTGGCCGAGTCGAGCTGCTCGCCGCCAGAGAGGATCTCCAGCTGCACGCCTGTCACGAGCACGCGCCCGACACTCAGCCCTGTATCGCGGACGGTGAGCTGCGTGTCCATGTCATAGAAATTGATCTTGGCATCATCGGTGAAGCTCTTCCCGTCGTCGAATCCTGCGACGCCCTCATAGAGCGACAGGTCGCCCCCTGCAAAGAAGAGCTCGCCGGTGATCGCGGTGCCGCGCAGCGTCCCATCACTGCTGAAGATCCAGTCGTAGTTGAGCGAATTCGCCCCGACGACGTTGTTGGAGAGCAGAGAGCCAAAGCTCTCGTTGCTCATGCCGGTGAAGATGGTGTAGACGACAGACCCATCGTCCCCGACACTGGAGGTCAGATTGCTGATGTCAAAGAGCACACTGCTGCCCAGCACGAGCTCCGCTGCCGCGCTGCCTTGGATAGCCTGAGAGAGCGTGAGCTGTGAGCCTAGGGTCAGTCGTCCGTCGTTGAGGATGATCAGGCCGCTGTGCACGCCACCTTGGGAGAGGTCGAGATGCGAGCTCGCGCCAGTCAGCGTGACTGTCCCTGTGAGTGATGCGTCCTTGGAGAAGCTCAGCTGCGCGCTCTCGCCCGAGAGGGTCATCGCGCCCTGCTGTGTCGCGCCCGCGAGGAAGGAGACCTCCCCCACGATCTCCGCCGTGGCGGAGAAGCTGCCCGCGCCCGAGAGCTCGAGTGTGTGTCCGCTGGCGATGGTCGCGGCGGCGGCGCTCAGCGTCGAGCCCGCCGCGAGATTGACGCGTGCGTCGCCCGCCGTCGTGAGGCTGGCAAAGCTCGCCTTGCTGTCCGCACCGAGGCTGAGGCTCTCGCCGAGCAGCTGGATGCTGCGCGCGCTGTACGTGCCGCTGCCGTCGATGGTGAGTGATTTTCCGCTGCTGAGTTGATAGTCGATTGCGGCTTCGCTGAAGCTCGCCCCCGCGCCGACGGTGAAGTAATGATTGCCCGTGCGCGTCTCGCTCTGGCTGTTGCTGACGCTCGCGGCATTCGTGACCTCGACATGGCTGTCGGCGGCGATGTCGAGTCGCGCCCCCTCCTGTAGGGAGGAGTGTAGGACGAGCTCAGAGCCCGCGGTCGTGTACACCGTACCCGCGTAGCCTGTCATGTCCTGCGCCTCCAGTCTGTCGGTGAAGTGCAGCTCGGCTGAGGCTGTCCCTGTGATGGCGTAGTCGGCGATGTGGGCGATCTGGTAGTGCACGCTGCCGTCGAGCGCGAGCTCTTGCAGCGCGATGGAGGCACTGTACATGTCTAGCTCGGTATCGGCGGCCACATGCAGCGTGGTGACGTCGACCCCATTGACCCCCACGGTACCGCCGCCGAGGATGTTGATGCGCTCACCGAGCACATCGCGCTCGAGGCGGAAGTCCTGCCCCGCGAGTGCTTGGATGTTCACCTCCCCTGTCTCTGTCCAGCGGAAGGTGTGCGGGGTTGTGACGATGCCCGACCCTATGACGCCGAGGGTCGCTCCTGATTCGAGGTAGGTCTCCAGTCGGTGGCTCCAGTTCGGATCGCCGTAGTCTCGGCTGTAGGTCACTTGGTTGCCGATGAGGAGAGTCCCACCGTCGCGCACGCGGATGTAGGAGGCGCCTGCGTGTCCCGAGTCGATGATGAGTCCCTTTCTGATCTCCAGCACCCCGCCATCCTCGATCGAGATCGTGCCGTAGCCGCTGCCGCTGGTCAAGTTCCCATTCGTGATGATGGTGCCGTGGATGGTGACCAGATTATGATGGTTGTGGTTCGACAGCATGAAGGAGACAGAGTCGCTAGGATTCCTCAGCTGCTGCCCGCTGAGCAGATGCAGTGTGGTGCCTGCCTCCACCACGAGATTGCCCTGCTCATTCTCATAGGAGAGCATGAGTCCCTCCCAGCTGACGGTGCCGCCGCCTGAGATCGTGAGCGTGCCCCCTGAGACGCGCTGCTGGAGCTGGAGCTCCTCGAGATGCGCGCCCGCAGCCACATTGATCGTAAAATCGCTGGACTCACGCAGTGCCGCGCTATCCGTGCGCAGATGCGAGCCCGCGACGAGAGATACCTCACCCGTCTCGCCCATGGAGAAATGCTCCATCCCCAGGCTCTGACCGCTCACAGTAAGCGTGCCGGTGGTATGGGTGAGTGTGCCGGTGAAGTCGTTGAGCGCGGTGATGCTGATCCCCGACTCATTCGCGATGACATCGCCCGAGCCCGAGATGACGCCTGTGTAGTCGCCTGTGGCATTGAGATGCAGGATATTGTTGTCCACGAGCGCGATGCTGGCTGCGGTCGTCGTGTTGAAGTCAATGAGGTCCGCGTCGGAGGCGATGCTTCCTGAGAATTCGTCGATGTCGTGGAAGGCGATCGCCGCCGCGCCTGTGGCGCGCAGTGCCCCATCCCCCAGCAGCTGGGCGCTAAAGTCATGAGCACCTTCTGTAGAGAAGAGAGTGTCCTCCCCTGTCAGTCTCAGCGAGAGGTAGCCCGCCTCGGTGATTCCCGCGTCGTAGCTCCCGTTGCTGAGCTCCACATGCCCCGTGTACTCTTGTAGCCAATTCATGCCACTCAGAGCCGCGCCCAGCGCGTCGATATGGATGCTGATGTCTCTCGTGCCATCCTGCTGCGTGGCGCGTGCGCTCGCTTGGAAGGCCGCGCCGCGTATCGTCAAGGAGGCGCCCTCGCTCAGCAGCAAGCGGTCGACTTGGAGCGTATGATTATTCGCCAGTATCTCCAGTGAGACGCCATCGACGAAGATACGGTCAGAGCTCAGATCCGCTCCGAGCGTCATCTGCGTGCCGCCCGTGGTGAAGTGGATCGCGTTGCCGTCCTGATAGGTGCCTGAGACGAAGCCCCCCACGCCGACTTGCAGACCGAGGCTGCCCCCTGTGTAGGTGAGCTCCGAGCTCAGGGTTGAGGCGACCACGCGGCCGTCCTCGTAGAAGGTCCACTTGATGTTCTCCGAGTTCTCCCCCACGATATTGTTGCTTGTCAGCGAGCCAAAGCTTGCGGAGTCGCTGCCGGTGAAGACCCAATAGGTGGTCAGATCGCCCTCGGTCACACCGCTCAGGCGGGAAATGTCAAAGAGGATGTCGGAGGCGAAGAGCAGGCTGCCCGTGTTGCTCATGGCCTCGGTGATGCTCAGGTAGTCGGCAAAGCTCACGGTGCCGGCATTGGTCAGGGCTCCTTGCAGCTCGGTATTCGCCGCGAATTGGGCACTCGCGCCAGCTCCAATGCTAAAATCAACGTCAAAGACGCCGCCTTGGCTCGCGTCCAGTGTGCCCGTGCCCAGCACGTTCACCGATCCCTTGATAAGCGAGCCCGCGTCCAAGGTCGCCGCGCCATGCACATTCATCGTGCCGGTGAAGGTCGAGGTGCTCGTGGCTCGCAGTGTCGAGCCCGCCTCCAGGGTCAGATCATCGGCACTCACGTCGACATGCGTCCCGAGCTCGAGATGAATGCCGCCGCTCGCGACGAGCCGTCCGACATGCACGCCTGTGCGCACCCAGGTGTCGGGCTCGTAGGCGGGCTGGTAGTCCGTGTGGTTCACCGTCTCGTCAGGGTTGGCGATCTCGACGCGAGAGCCAGACAGGGTCGTGTCGATGCCATCCAGCGTCAGCGTGCCTGCGATATGGATATGATTGTCCAGCGTCAGGCTCGCGCCCTCGCTGTCGGAGTCGAAGCTCACATGGAGCACGCCTGTGCCTGTCTCTGAGAGGCTGCTGCTATCGGAGAAGGAGGCGCGGAAGTCCTCGTGCACGGCTCCTTGGATGGTGTAGCTGAATGTCGCCTCGCTGTCCTTGCCATAGTTGGCAAATCCCGCATCCTGATCCAAGATGAAGAGATTGGCACTGTTGCGTGTAAAATCATGGCCGTTCAGATCGACGAGCCCGCCCATGTGGCCGAACTCCACCGAGCCGCCAATCTGCGTCGAGGAGCCCAGCATCACGGTCGAGCCCGTGTTGAGCTGCACGTCGTTCGCTGCTTGGGCGTCACCCTCGCGATTCAAGAACACGGTGATGCCCACGCCCAGATTCAGATCCGCGAGGTTGTCCCCCGTGCCCTTGATCTCAAAGAAGCCGCCGTAGATCTCATACTGCATGTCCTCATCCATGCGGGCATTCTCCCCGACGATGCGCCACTCGTCGCCCTCCTTGCCCGTGAGCGTGGAGCTCACCGAGACATGCTCCTCCACGATGTAGCCGCCGTTGTTCACATTGACATCCGCGCTCGTCGCGGTGAGGGTGTAGGTGGTGGGGGTGTCTAGGGAGGCACCCTCGCCACGCCTGAATTGGAAGGTGCCCGCCCCCGAGTCAAAGCTGCCTTCAAAGCTGAGGCTCGTCGCCGCATCACTGGCAAAGACCCAGTCAAGCACCTCCCACATCTCCTCATCACTCGCCAGCGTGCCGCCTGTGCTCGTGTCACCGCGCTCGCCCTGCTTGAGTGTGCGGATGGTCTTGTCATAGTCGGTGAGATGCTCCGCTGTCACCGTGACGAATCCCTCGCTGCTCGATGCGCCAAAGCTCCACTCCGTCTCGCTCGTGTCAAAGTGGCGCGCGGAGCTGTCGATGACGAAGTTGTAGAACTGATCGGAATGAAAGTTGTAAGTTTTATAACTATCCCACACGCTGCCTCCATGATAATTGTAGCCATAGAAGATGCCTATGAGCTGGAAGCTCTTCGTATCCTCATTGTACACGATGACGGGAGAGCCGCTATCGCCGCCCCAGCCCAGCACGGGCATCATGTTCTCCTTGTCCGCGTAGTTGAGCGGGGCGAAGACGTGGTTGTACACAGGGACCTGGAGCTCCTCGCCGCGCTCATTGCTCACCAGGCGCGTCCACAGCTCAATGGTGTCGACGCGACCCGTGCCTGCCGTCATGATCTCGTAGGCACCATTGAGGTAGTCGCCCTCGGCATCGGGGTAGGTGTAGATCTTCTGCCCGCCTGCGCCGACGCGCCAGATGTACTTGTCTTCCAAAAATGCTTTATCACTCGTGTAGCGCGTGTCGGTGGCGATCTCCCAGTGCACGACGTCGGTCACCACCTTGCTGAGACGCGAGATGGAGTTGTCAAACCAGCTTGCGTAGTTCCCCTCCACGCGATGGACACCGCGGTACTCTTCAAAGACGGGCGTGCCGTAGGTGCCGAGCCTCACGCCCCACTGGATCTTGCTAATCTCTTTGTTGTGCTCACAGTCGACGAGCCAGTTCTGCCCGCCACCGAGTGAGGCCGCCGTACCGGGATTGGACACCGCGCTGAAGTCGGGCACGACGGGGATGACGCCTACGACCTCTCCATTGATATCATAGACATTGACATTCGTCGCCCCTGGGGTGAAGGAGCCGCGATTCTCCGCGAGATTGCGGTAGGTCTCGTAGGCGATGTCGCCATTCATGTGCCCTGCCTGCGCCGTCGCGGTGGTGGTCAGGGCGGTGAGCGCGAGGAGGGCTTTTTTGAGCGCGGGGGGGATGTGGAGTTTCATGTTGGGGGGCTTTCAATCGGGGCTTTGAATCTAAGGCTATTTTATCAACAAGCGTCGCTTCGTCAAGGAGAATAGAGGTCACGGATCTTCATCGTATTACGTTATTTAGATTTATTCCACTAATAGCTAAGGTATTGTTTCTTTGATGTTAGAATCCATTTTTCACGCAAAAAAACCTAGCTCTCCGCGCAGGAAAGCTAGGCTCATGTCTCACCCTAAGGCGATGATGCGTATCAGGCTCTGCGGCGACGGCGGCGCGCCATCAGCCCTGCCAGCGAGAGCAGACTCAGCGTGGTGCTGCTGGGCTCAGGGATGACCAATTCATTGCCCGTGAGCACGACGTCACCATTCTCATTGTAGACGACGTAGACGTCATCAAGGATGAAGTTCGCGTCAAAGTACTTCGAGGCGAGGTCCCCCATGGCGGCTACCCCGTCGAAGGTGCCGCCCGTGAGCTCAAAGAGCAGATTCGTGCTCTCAGCAGAGGCGTAGTCAAGTCCCGAGAAGAGGACAATCTCGAAGTAGCTCGAGCCCTCGGCAAAGAGGAGATGACCAGCCTCGGCGACCTGATTGGTCTCCACGAGGTCGAGATTGCTGAATTGCAGCGTGACCTGCCCCTCACCGAGGATGCTCAGTGAGCCGCCCTCCAGCGTGGTGCCGCTGCCTGTCATATCGCGGCTGGCGTCGGCTTGCAGGATGGCGCCGACCTCAAGGCGTAGATCGCCGTTGATGCCTGCCTGTCCCGAGCTGTACTTGCCTGTGACGCTGTCGTAGTGACCCGCGCGCATGTCGAGGATCGCGCCCTTTTGCACGGCGAGTGTCTGGAAGTTGCTCTGCGTGGTCGCCGCACTGTCTCGGGCGAGCACGACGCGCCCCTGCTCGACGACGAGCTGGAGGCTGCCACCCTTTTGCTGACCATTCGTCGCGCCGAGAATGAGGCTGCCAGCTCCCGTCTTGCGCACGGTGTTCGTGTCGGCGCCATAGGCGTTCTCCAGTCCTGAGACCCTCGTCTCGCCGTCCGCGAGCACGCTGCGCCCGTTGAGCTGGTCGAGGTCCTGTGCGGAGAAGTCGACCGAGGCGGCGGCGTGCTTGACATCGACGACGTCAAAGTTGATGAATTGGAAGTCGGAGCTGCGGCCTCTCAGGTCTGTACCCTCGCCGAAGGTGAAGCTCAGCGTGCGGTCACCTGTGACGGTAGAGCTCTTGCTCGAAGCATCGAAATAGATGGTATTCCATTCACTATCACGCCCCTTCCTTATTTCTTCCTCCACATCTCCCGACCAAATACCGTAGGCATCGTTGCGTCCGAAGGCGGACTCAACATTGATCGAAGTCGACTCCGTTGTGATGCGCCCACCTCCATCGCGGCCAGCCGCGTAGATGAAGGTAGCATCTGCACCGGCCATGAGGTTCACATTTACATTCCCCTGATTGATCGCGTAGGTGCTGCCCGCAGCCGACTTCTCTATTCCGCTAGACTCTACAGTAAGGTAGCTGCCGCCGTAGACGCGATGAAACGTGCTATTGCCATTCGACAAGTCATCATCGCTCAGGCTGACGCTGATATCACCGATGGTCGAGTTCTCGGTGAGGCTCATGTCCGATGTGATATAGGATCCACCTGTCACAACATTCTGGGTATAGAGCACCTCCTCTTTCTCATAATAATATTTCTGAATTAACATTTTATCAGAAGCTTCTGGATCTACCACCACGCCAGTATCATGCTCTATATAGTTGATGAGATTTTCTCGCCCAGAGAGTGAGGAGTCGTACTTGTAATTCCAACTATAGCTCCCTGATTTACTCTTGAGGAAGTCTTGCAGGCTATCGATGTAGGCAGCGGGGTCGCTGACACTGGCTCCAAACTTATTCGTATCATTGATGCTCAATGAGGTGCCACCCATGATCGAATTCTCCGCGGCACCCGTTTTCTGCGTTTCTACGATGTGACCACCTGCGACGATCAAGACTCCTTTCCCCTGCCCCAAGGCATCCTCCTCATTCATATTGTCTATCGTCAGGCTTGATTTGCCCGTGATGGTACATTTGTTGGCAACGCCGACTACATTGCCCTCACTACTAAACGCATCCCCCGTGATGACGACAGAGCCTCCTGCAAAATAGACAGGATCATCGCTAGAACTGCTCCATATAGATCCCACGTTGCTAATAGAGATATTGGTATTCCCATCAATGATGTGCTGATTGTAGATCACACCATCTCCGCCAGCAGAGCGCGGAGCTGGGCGCCCCGTATACATGCCCCCACCGATGAGCACTCTTTTCTCATCATAAAAATTGGGGCGGATCGAATCCAAGTCATCGACCTCTCGCTCCCAATAGCTTTTAATATTCGCGAAGCCAGCTCCACCGAGGTCGATATTGACATGGGTGTCACCCGTATGAGTCGTATCTGTCGACAACGCGGCGACGAACATCGAGCCCAGCACGGACTGAGTGAGCGGGATGGATGTCTCAGCAGATCCCGAGGGCAGGGCGATATCTATATATGTATTGCCCTCGTGATTTGCTTGGAGGCGAGCGTCGCCTTCCATGGCGTCGGATTCTTCGCTGATGAAATGGCTGCCCGTGATGACGACGGGGGTTTTATAACCAGGTGTGGATGCCTCTAATGACGCAAAATAATTCTCCTTCCAATCAACTCCTCCCGTCAGCGCCGTGCCATCGACGCGGATGTGGGTATCGCCTATGAAGTTCACCGTCGAGTCGCCGCGGCCTACGGCATGAGCGCCGTAGCTGTAGTCGATGACATTGGCACCAACTATCTGCGTATGAGCCTCGACGCGCTCGGCAGTGATATAGACATCCGAGGTCGTGGTGAATGTGCTATAGGGAGTATCTGCGTTGCTCGATACATAGGAGCCACCGACGACTGCCGTAGGCAGATGACCGTACTCACCTAGCGTCGGTGAGCCTGAGGTCGCATCTCCACCGTCGAGATAGATATGCACATTGCCCTCCAGTGTCACGCTGCTGCCCTGCGCCTGCTCAGGATCAAAATCATCTGAATAGATACCTCCACCGATGAGCTGCCCCTTGATGGAGCCGACCTGGACATGATACCAGACATCACCGTTGTGAGTGCTGCGACCATCATCAAAGGACGCTACCCGCGTGCTGGGTGTGCTTGAAGTGGCGAATTGAGCCGCGATGCGCCCAGGAGTCTCGCCAACAGCCTCGGTGACAAAGGGAGAATCCGTGAAGGACATGCTGCCGTAGTCACTGGGACCAGAGTAGTTGGGTTTGTTACTCCCCGTCGAGCTCTCATCGGAGATGGTAACGGAGGAGGGAGCAGAGGACAAGACCTCTGATCCCCAGCGCTCATCCCATTCAACGTCTGTCGTCGATTGAGCAAAAGCGGAAGGTAGCGTGCACGCAGCGGCAGATGTCGCCGCAAATGCACGAACTAAATGGGGGGGTAGATTTAGTTTCATTTTTGTTAGGGTTAGGGAAGCCACAGTATAACTAAACTGTGATTTTTGTCAACGCGATAAATGTTATTTTTGTATCTTAGAGGATTGCTCAATATATAATAAATCTATTTTTGCACGCTATCTACTCATTATCCGATACCGATTATTCCGATAGTTTCATTTTATGATGCATTTTTTTACACACAGAATGTCACGACACCTTGCAATCAAACATTTCAGCATAGTAATTATTATAACAAAATGGATATTTTATCTTGAAAACGCACCGTCTCCTTGCTATCCTGTATCCATGTGAATAACATGCCCCTCCCTCTCCTAGCACCCCCTACTCGCTCAACATGATGAAAGATAACCCCCCAGTAAAAATCTTTGATCTCCTCGAAGGTCTCAAGCACGGGCAAATCAAATGCCCGAAGTGCGGCGCAACCGACATCTCACGCGTCGACGAGAGCAGTACTCTGCACTGCCATTTTTGCAAAACTGAGTTCACGCCCCAGCTTGAAAAACTCGACGACGACGCACAGAGCATAGACGAGCTCCGAGGCATACACGTGAGCACAGGTGCGCAGGATATCACCGCCGAGGCCGAAGACATCGTCACAGTGAAATGCCAGAGCTGCGGCGCGGAGGTCGTACTCAATAGCAGCGCGACGCATGAGGCGCGCTGCCACTGGTGCCGCAACCATCTCTCCCTGCAGAATGTCGTGCCCAATGGCGCCGTACCCGACCTCGTGCTCCCCTTCACTCAGAACAAGAAGATGGCGCAATCTGCCTTCACACGCTACATGGAGCAGTACAAGTACTTCGCCCACCCGCGCTTCAAGAGGGAATTCCGCACCGACAACATCTTCGCCGTCTACCTCCCCTACATGCTCGTGGATATCAAAGCCCACAGCGTGCTCGAAGGACAGGCAGAGAGCACGCTGAGCAAGTCGCATCAGAAAACAGGCTCAGGCAACACGGAGAAGACGACCACGACCTACGAGGTGGGGCACTACCAGATCAGGCGAGAGTTCGACCTGCTCGTGGACGACCTGCCCATCGAGTCGAAGCAAGACCGCCTAAAGCACCGAGGCACGGCTCGGGTCATCAATGCCATCCTGCCCTTTGACACGAAGCGCGCTGTGAAGTGGAATCCCAGTCTACTCAAGGGCATGCACTCCGAGAAGCGCGATCTCAATGTCTCGGGTCTGGAGAAGAGCGTCTTTGCCCAGCTCTACGACATCGGCTTCATGCGAGCCGCCCAGATGATAGAGCCCTACAACAGGGGCGTGAAGTGGAGCTCACACCAGCAGCAGGTGATCGGGGAGAAATGGGTCACCATCTACCTCCCCATCTGGATCTACAGCTACAAGAGCTGGCCCTGGGGCAAGGTGTACTATAGTGCGATGAATGCCCGCTCGGGCAAGGTAGTGGGCGCAGTGCCGATCAACTACCCGAAGCTGCTGCTCGTCTGCGCGCTGCTGCTCGTCCTCCCCGTCATCCTCGCGCACTACATCGCTGTGCATTTCATCGTCATCACCATCCTTGCGCCTTGGGTCTTCATCTCTACGTACCGCGATTATCACAAGAGCGGGGTGAAGCACCAGTACGCTGAGGAGACCAGCTCGCGCGTCTCCGATGTGCAGCGCGAAGACGTCCTTCTCAAAACAACACAGAGTGACCGCTCCTACTCCATGAATGGCGCGACGGTCTTCCCTCCCAAAAAGTAGAATAAATGTAGAATAATCCAACGATGAGCAATTACAACCCCACAGAACAGCAGCCCACAGGCTGCTTCGCCTACCCCATCATCGGAGCTGGGCTCATCCTGCTGCTCTTCTTCATCTTTGTCTGCGCCAAGGCAGGCGTTCAGAATACGCATCAGCAGCGCTCGATTGATGAGCTACAGGGGCGCGTCACCACGCTCGACGCTAGTGTCCCGCCCTCTGCGGATCATGATGGTAGCTATGTCGCGCTGTCGGGCGAGCTGCGCACGGACGAGGTCTTGCATGACGCAGATTTCCACATCTCGCAGCGTGGACTCAAGCTGATACGAGAGGTGAAGATCTACCAGACGATGAAGTACTCGGATATAGGCGACCAGAAGCACGAGTCGAGCAGCTATTTCATCAACGAGTGGCTCGACGCGCCCGTCGTCGCGCGCACCCTCGAGTTCGCCATGCACCTGAGCTATGAGGAGCGCAACAAAAATGCCAATGAAGGCAGCGAGCTTTTTTATCAGAATGCCACGATGCTGCCCCAGCGCGTGACGCTCAGCGCGTACGATGTCTCTGCCGCCATCATCCAGCATGCGCGCTGGGACGGCGTCGCCTCCGCGCGCATCCTGCCCCAGTCGCAGTGGTCGGAGAGCACGCAAGCGCAGGGCATCGTGCGTGACAATGCGCTCTACCTGCGCAAGGGGGGATTCACCGAGCAGCAGCGCGCGACTCCCGCGGTCTATCAGCCCCTCATCGGTGATCTGCGTCTGCGCTGGCGCTACATTCCTAATGAGCAGGAGGTGACGCTCATCGCGCAGCAAGAGGGGACGCAGCTCAAGCCCATTCAGACGTCGGGGCATGATGATTTCTTCATCCTTGAGCAGGGGCGGATTGATGCACCTAGCCATCTTGCCCGCGAGGAGGAGGCGACGGAGGATTTCTCCTCGCAGCTCGGGTGGTTCATGTTCTTTTTCTTCTGGCCTTGCTATGCGATTATCTTATGGGGGATACGCTTTGGCACGCGCCAGATCGCTCTCTGGGAAGGCTGGATGGCGAGCTACCGCTACGCCAGCGCGGCTCTGATGGCTGGCGTGACGACGAGCACGCTGCACAGCCTCATCATGCTCTATCAGGGGCGATGGATGGGGCTCGCGGTGCTGGCTCTGAGCCTCGCTCTCGGTTATTATCTCACCAGAAAAGCTCTCAAAAAAGGAAAAACTCTTATTTTTACGGGTCCCACACGCCTCCATCATGATGAAAACACACCTCACTAATCTCGCGATCTCTCTTTTCCTCTTCACGACGCTCGGCAGCGCGGCCGAGCTCACCATCATCCACAGCAGTGACGTCCACGGGCGACTCAGTCCCGTGCGCGCCGAGGGCAAGGAGCAGCAAGGAGGGCTGGCGAAGCGCGCGCACTTTGTCGAGCAGATGAGGCAGCAGGAGGAGAATCTGCTGGTGCTCGACAGCGGCGACTACTTCCAAGGCACGATTTACTACGATCTCTACGGGGGGCGCGAGAGCGCGCGGCTGATGAAGCATGCGGGCATCGATGCGATGGCGCTGGGCAATCATGAGTTCAACGCGGATGAGGCGGGGCTGCGTGTGCTCATGGAGCTCGCGGAGACGCCTTTTCTCTGTGCGAATGTGACGTTCACCGATCCCTATCTGCGTGAGCATGTGAGGCCCTACTTGCTGCGTGAGATAGACGGGGTGCGCGTCCTCATCATTGGGGTGACGACGCCTGAGCTGACGCGCATGACAAAGAGTCAGAGCATCACGGTGCAGGACGCGCGGCCTTGTATTGAGAGCATCGCGCGTGACGTGGCGCATGATTATCTCATTGTGCTGTCGCACTGTGGCTTTGAGTATGATCGAGGGCTGCTGGAGCAGGTGCCTGCTATTGATTTGATTCTCGGGGGGCATGACCACTACCGTCTTGTCTTCCACAGTCCGCAGGGGGTGATTGCGCATCATGGCAGCTATGGCACGCAGCTAGGGGTGCTGAGGGTGGACACGGAGCGCAAGACGCTTGATGCGCGGCTCGTGGCGATGGATGAGGATATCTCTCATGATCCGGCTGTGGATGAGGAGATGCGGCGCATTGATGCGCGTGTGGATGCGCTCAAGGCGCAGAGGGTGGCGCATGCGCATGTGGCGCTGCATGGGGAGGAGGAGTTGATTGAGTCGCAGCAGACGAATCTGGGGCAGCTGGTGCTCAAGTCGATGGCGAGCGCGTTTGATTCTTATGATGTTCTTCTCGTGCAGGCGGGCTCGATTCGTCTCTATCGGGAGCTCAAGGGGGATATCAGCTACGCGGATGTGATGCAGATTCTTCCGTTCAAGGGGCAGCTTGTCCGAGGGCAGCTGACGGGTAGGGAGCTCAAGAGTATTCTCGCGAAGGGGAAGAAGGCGGGTGAGAGTTACTTGCATGTTCAGGTGAAGGGGGGTGACGTCGCGGGTATTGAGGATGAGCGGCTCTACAGCGTGATCACGAATGATTATCTCGCGGCGGGCAAGGATGGTTATGAGGAGTTCTTGCAGATGAGGCAGAGGGAGAGTTCGTCGCGTGATTGCTTTGAGGTTCTTTTTGAGTTTCTCAAGGAGAATCGCGAGGTGACGGAGCGGAGTTATCAGTTTTAAAGACAAACTTATTATATTTAACCTTCCTTTTGTTGGGTGAAAATTTATTTTCATTCAACAAAAGGAAGTACATGCTTTTAGCTAATAAAGTACGCAGGCCGTTGCCACTCCACACACGCTTCGCGTTTGCGACGGTAGACAAGAGGCGCGCTTCGCGCGCAGGTAGACGGGGGCGTCAGTGTAGGCTGTGGCTGCCATGCAGCATTTGCCGCG
>CAYJLP010000005.1:0-18796 GCA_964371115.1 uncultured Akkermansia sp.
CCTTACCTGCTGGGCCGCCCTTGCCGCCCATCTTCTGCATCGCCTTCATCATGCCACCCATCTTCCCCTTGCCGGTCATCATGGATTGCATGTCTTTGAAATTCTTGATCAGACGATTCACCTCCACCTCAGAGCGTCCCGAGCCACGCGCGATTCGACGACGACGCGAGGGGATGAGCAGCTTCACATTGCAGCGCTCCGCCGGTGTCATCGAGAGCACGATGGCCTCCATGTGCTTAATCTTCTTGGGATCAAGCGCACCATCAGGAAGCTGCTTCTTGAGCTTGCCAAAGCCAGGGAGTAGTCCCAGCAGCCCTTCAAGCGGTCCGAGGTTCTGCATCATGCGCATTTGACTAAGGAAATCATTGAAATTGAACTCCCCGCTCATCATGCGATTCATCGCATTCATCGCGGATTTTTCATCAATGTTCTGCGCCGCCTTCTCCACGAGTCCCACGATGTCACCCATGCCAAGAATACGGTCAGCCATGCGGCTAGGGACGAAATTCGTCAGCATATCGAGCTTCTCGCCCTCACCCGCGTACTTAATAGGCTTGCCCGTCACCGCACGCATCGAGAGTGCAGCACCACCGCGTGCATCGCCGTCGAGCTTTGTCAGAATAATACCCGTGAGACCGACTGCCTCGTCGAACTTCTGCGCGACGCGCACAGCCTGCTGACCCGTCGCCGCGTCGGCAACAAGCAGAGCTTCTTGAGGTTGAATAAATTTACTCAGCTTGCGCAGCTCCGCGATGAGCGTATCATCGACTTCCTGACGACCCGCGGTATCGAAAATAATGAGGTCATGTTCAAGCCCCGATGCCCATTTCAACGCGTCCTTGGCAACGCGGATGACATCCTTCTCACTCGCGCTAGGCGTGTAGATAGGCACGTCAATCTGACCTGCCAGCGTCGCTAGCTGGTCAATCGCCGCAGGACGGATGAGGTCACAGGCGACAAGCAGGGGCTTGCGTCCCTCAGCCTTGAGACGGCGGGCGAGCTTCGCACTCGTCGTCGTCTTGCCCGCACCGTTGAGACCGACGATGAGGATGTGTGCCGGAGGCGTGAGGTCGAGCTCGACGGCCTCACCACCGAGCAGGGCGGTGAGCTCGTCTTGGAAGATCTTGACAATCTGCTCACCGGGCTTCACCGTCTTGATGACAGCCACGCCCATGGCCTTTTCCTTCACATGGGCGATGAACTCACGCGCCACGCTGTATTCTACGTCCGCATCCAGTAGCGCCATGCGCACGTCGCGCATCGCATCGGCGATGTTGGATTCAGAGATCTTGCCCATGCCGCGCAGTTTGCGGAAGGTGTCGTCGAGTTTGTCAGATAATAGTGAAAACATGAGAAAAGGTTCACAGAATCTTAACAAATGACGCCCCCACTTGTCAAGGAACATCCCCCGCAACGCTCTGGGATAGCGCATAATTTTATAGAACAAATCGCGAGGAGTACCCAACGAAGCAATCAAGCATTGACAGTTTAGTGCTTTTCCTGTAGTCTCTCCGCCCTATGGCAGGTATCATTGTAGCACCAAAAGCGCGTATTTTTCACGGTCATGACTGGGTCTATGGCTCAGAGGTGAAGGCCGTATTTGGCAACCCTCAGCCCGGAGACGTGATCCTGCTCAAGGATCAGCGTGACAAGTACCTCGGCTCTGCGATGTACAACCCCCACTCTCAGATCATTGCACGCCGCTTTTCACGCCGCAAGCAGGACCTCGACCGCGAGTTCTTCATCCGCCGCATCACGCAGTCCATCCTCCTGCGCGAGCGCTGGCTGCCCAATGAAAAACTCCTGCGCCTCGTCTGGAGTGAGAGTGATGGTCTCCCCGGCCTCATCATTGACAAGTACGACGACGTCTACGTCATCCAGACGCTCACCATCGCCATGAATCTGCGCCTCGGACTCATCCGCGACATTCTCGTGGATCTGCTTGAGCCCCGCTGCCTCATCGTGCGCAATGACTCGCCCATGCTCATCGCCGAGGGACTCCAGCAGGAGACCTATGTGGCCTATGGCACCGAGCCCGAGCCCTTTGAAGTCGAGAGCAACAGTGGGCTGAAATTCCTCGTCGATCTCGCCACAGGGCAGAAGACAGGCCTCTACCTCGACCAGCTGCAGAACTACGAAGAGGTTGCCCGCTTTGCCAAGGGTCGCCGCGTGCTTGACTGCTTCTGCAATCAGGGCGGCTTTGCCCTCGCCTGTGCAAAGGCGGGAGCAGCTCAGGTGACTGCCGTCGATATCTCGGCTGATGCGATGGAGTCTGTCCAGCGCAACGCGAAGCTCAACGGCGTTGAGATCGACTGCGTGACAGAGAATGCCTTTGACTTCCTCAAGCGCGAGAGCGACCTCGTCCGCCAAGGCGGCGATCCGAAGTGGGACCTCATCATCCTCGACCCCCCGAGCTTCACACGCAACAAGAAGAGCCTCACGGGCGCCATGCGTGGCTACAAGGAAATCCACCTACGCGCCATGCAGATGCTACCCCTCGCAGGTCTGCTCTCGACCTTCTGCTGCTCACACCACGCCAGCACGGCTCTCTTCAAGCAGAGCATCGGCGAGGCCGCCGTCGACGGACGCAGCACCCTGCGCCTCATCGGTAATCACGGCCAGCGCCCCGACCATCCCGTCATCCTCAATATGCCGGAGACAGAGTACCTGAAGGGATTCACCTTCGAGACTGTCCCTGGGCGCTAAAATATATTTATTACTTTGGCAGTACTTAATGAAAGAAACACGGTCTGCGTACTGGATTAGATAGAGTCCATCAAGTCGCAATTCGGCATAACAGTCGCTACGCGACTGCCCCTTCGGGGACTTATACGAATTGATCCTTGACAGCCTCTATCTAATCCAGTTAGGAGCATGTAGTTCTTTTTGTTGAATGAAAAAAATTTTCATTCAACAAAAAGAAGCCTTGGTAGAATGTGCTCACTGCATTTTGCTACATTATCCATAGCCAAAGTAATACCCCCCCTCTCAAGATTATCTTGCAGAGGGTTATTTTTTATATCAAATCCATCAAGCGTAAGCGCGCACAAGCGCGTCGTAGTTGACCCCCGAACCACCGAAGATATCCAGCGCGCTGCCGACGGTGGCGTCAATACTGCCCGCGCTGAGCTCGTTGATAAGCGCGAAGTCTTCCAGCGCGCGTATGCCGCCGGCATAGGTCATGGGGCGACCACGCCATGCGCCGAGGAGCGTGACGAGCTCGCGGTCGATGCCCTCGCATTTCCCCTCGACGTCAGCCGCATGGATGAGGAACTCATCGCAGCGATCGGCGAGCCTGTCGAGAACAGCGTGCGTGATGTCCATGTCGGTGAGTTTTTGCCAGCGATCCATCGCGACTGTCCAGCCCGTGGCGGTGCGGCGGCAGCTGAGGTCAATGACGAGCTTCTCCTTGCCGACACGCTCGACGAGGGCGTCGAGAATGTGGGGCTGAAAGCGTCCCTCGCGATCAAAGAGCGCGCTGGTGATGATGAGATGCGAGGCTCCCGCATCGAGCCATTGCTGGGCATTCTCCAAGTGAATGCCACCGCCGAGTTGCAAGCCCTGTGGGTAGGCAGCTAGCGCATTGCGCGCGGCCACATCGTTGCCGGGTCCCAGCTTGATGACATGCCCGCCTGTGAGTCCATCGCGCTGGTAGAGCTCAGCGTACCATGCGGCATCGTGCTCGGAGACAAAATTGGTTTGAAGGCTGCTCGTCGCACTCTCGAGAGTGCCACCGACGATTTGCTTGACTTGGCCATGGTGCAGGTCGATACAGGGGCGAAAGCGGGTCATGCCCCTATTATACTCCCCTGCTGTCGCTTGGCAAGGGAAAGTAGGGCGGCATCTATTGATAAATATCAATGCCGAGCTCCATGAGGTCGGTGAGTGACACGGCGCAGGGATCGGGCGCAAGCCAATGATCGGGCTCAATCTCGCGCGGGGTGAGGTTCATCCCATAGGTGACATCGAGGTAGGGATGGTTGATACGACGCCCAAAGGCACTACAAGCGGGCGGGTCGATGGGAGAAGGTACCTCCCCTGGTAAGGGGGTGAATGCGCTGCTCTCTCCTGGTGTCAAGCGCGGGACGGCGGATAGTAGCGCACGCGTATAGGCGTGGCGGGGGTGGGAGTAGAGTTTTTCTGAAGGAGCCATCTCGACGATTTTTCCTTGGTACATGACGGCCGTGCGATCGGCGATGTGGCGGACGAGTCCGAGATCGTGCGAGATAAAGAGATACGAGAGCCCGAGCTGGCGCTGCAAGTCGAGCAGGAGATTGATCACTTGGGCTTGAATGGAGACGTCCAGTGCGCTGACGGGCTCGTCGAGTACGAGGACGCGGGGCTTGAGCGCGAGGGCACGGGCGATGCAGATACGCTGCCTCTGCCCTCCCGAGAACTCATGAGGATGGCGGTGCCGTGCGCTCCACGCAAGTCCCACTTGATCCAATAACTCGTGGACGCGCCTCTCTTGCTCCCCTCGCTCACGGATGCCGTGGAGATGCAGTGGCTCCGCGAGAAGCTCAGAGAGCGTCATGCGGCTGTTGAGCGACTCGGCGGGGTCTTGGAAGACCATCTGCACGAGGGGGCGCAGCGTGCGCAACTCGGAGGGGTGCATGTGGGTGATGTCACGCCCCAGCAACTCGATTCTCCCAGCCGTGGGCTGATAGAGGCGCATGATGCAGCGCGCGACGGTACTCTTGCCACAGCCGCTCTCGCCTACGAGCCCGAGACTCTCGCCCTCGCGCAGGGTGAAGGAGATGTCGTCGACGGCCTTGAGCCACGAGACCTGACGCGACAGCAGTCCGCGTCGTATCGGAAAGTGCATCTTGAGATGCTCAATGTTGAGGAGGTGTTTCATGCCGCGAGATTGAGGTCTAGCTGCCTCAATCTCGATTATAGGAGAAATCCTCAATGAGTTCAAGCTTGAATGAAGGCTGTCTTGAGTGCAGCGAGCGCGGTCTCATCAAAATAGGGGCTCAAGGCATGCTCCATGCGATCGGCATATTCACGACGCGTCCACTGATGCAGGGGCAGGGGGGCAGGCTGGCGGTACTTCCAGCGTGGCATGGGCAGCACATTGTCTACGACCTCGTCATGCCCTGTCATGGTGCGGATGAAGCAGGCGACGACAAGCTCTCGACAGGTCTCAGGATAGCGTGCGAGCACGAGGCAAAGCCAGTCGAAATAGAGCTGACTGGGGGGCGCGCTGATGCTACCGAGATGACGTATGATCTGCTCCTCGGGCAGCTCGTCAAGTAGACGGTCTAGATGAGGACTCACGCGGCGATCAGCTGTCGCCATGAGAGCATCAAGCAGCGTAGTGGGTGCTGAGGGCTCGGCAATCAAGCGATCAGTGAGACAGCGCAGACCGAGGAGACGCTGCGCTGCATGTGTCACATCCTCGTCCTCGGGGGCGAGGGTCACGATCAGATTCGCCGCCTCGCGGCGGATAGGCAGAGCCTCATCCTCGAGGGCATAGGCCAGCAGGGCGCGCCATGCACGCCCCTTTTGCTGAGAAAGAAAACTCGAGAGTACTGCTAATCCCTGCACACGCTGGGCGGCAGGACATTGAGTCTGAAAGACGCGATACACCTCGCGCACATGAGTCTCCCTATCCTCATCGACTCCGTGGTGGAGACAGCAGGCGAGCATCGCGAGTGGCCACTCAGCAGCCCCGATCTGTGGCAGCAGGTGAGGGAGTCGCGTGAGCTCAGCGAGCCGCTCGAGCTCAGAGAGTGATTGCAGATGATTCTGAAAGAGACTCATGATGTTGAATGATCCAGAGGATCAGAGGGTCGTGGGCAGTGCGGGCGTCTCAGCAGGCATAGTCGAGGCGTCAGGCAGCGTCGTCGAGGGGATGTTGAACATGCTCTCGCCCTCCGTAGCTGCAGGCGCTGCAGGGACGACGGGCTTGGGGTCGTCAACATCAAGCAGACGGCGGCGCAGCTCAATGTCCTTGGACTGGACAAAGGTACTGGTCTGGGCTGTCTGCTCGGCCTGTGTGTAGTACTGGCGTGCGGCGTCTTTGTCACCTGCGAGCTTGGCCAGATCGCCGAGACTGAGCAGGGCGAAGCCCTTGTAGAGATTATCCTCCATCATGACGAGCTTCTTCCACGCATCAACTGCCTTCGCATCACCCTCCTTCGTATAGTAGTTGGCGACGAGAGCTGCAGCACGCGCACGGATGGTAAGATCAGCGGCCGTCTGACTGAGCTGCTCGAGGGCAGGGATGGCGACATCGGTCTTGTTCGCATTGAGATCGATCATCGCGGCGAGTAGCGCAGCGGATTGACTCGCGCGAGTGCCGCTGGACACAGAGTCGATGGCGTCGCGCTTGTAGGACGCAGCTGTGGGGGCAGCGTCAATGCTCTTGATCTGGAGCGCATCCATCATGGTGTTGGCTGCCGTCTCTTCCTTCTGCGTATCGTAAGAATAATAGCCGATGACGGCGGCACCGCCGAGTGCCACAACAACGAGGCCAGCGAGCAGCTTTTTGTAGTGATTGTTCAGGAAAACTTCGTGCTTGGAGGGGCCGACTTCGATCTCACCGATCGCCTTGATTTCTTCGGCGCTGAGTTGCTTGGGGTCTTTGGGATCCATAATAGTGTCTTAAGAATGGTAAATTTTGTTGAG
This sequence comes from uncultured Akkermansia sp., assembly GCA_964371115.1. Classification (GTDB taxonomy): domain Bacteria; phylum Verrucomicrobiota; class Verrucomicrobiia; order Verrucomicrobiales; family Akkermansiaceae; genus Akkermansia. The sequence continues at coordinate 6,634 of CAYJLP010000005.1, forward strand.
CTCATGCAGGCGATTGACTCTATCGTAGCTGCTGATGCCGAGATTGCGGTAGATCTCCAGCGTCGCCTGTGATTTGTTGAGGGTGTAGAAGTGGATGCCATCGACATCGTCATCCAGCAGCTCGGCGCATTGGTTACTCGCGTAGTGGATACCGACGCGCTCGAGTGCTTCCTTGTTTCCCCCTGCGCGATGCATGGCCTTGAGCAGACGGGCGGGGAAGTTCGTCCCTGCGGCGAGCTGCGCCATGCGGTTCATCCCCGACACGCTGGTGAGGGGCATGATACCTGCGATGATGGGAACATTGATCTCCAAGAGGCGACAACGATCGCGGTAATCAAAGAAGGCGTGGTTGTCAAAAAAGAGCTGCGTGCAGATGTAGTCAGCCCCCTCATCAATCTTGGCACGCAGATGATCCATCTCTTTGAGGCGGTTCAGCGTCTCGGGGTGCCCCTCGGGGAATCCAGCAACGCCAATGGTGAGGCGATAGGGCAGATTCTGCTTCTCCTCCCAACGTCGGATGAAGGCGATGAGCTCGGAGGCATGTGTGAAGGCGTCTTCGGATTTGGGGCGGCTTCGCTCGCGTGGCTCATCACCTCGCAGCGCGAGGACGGCGCGTGAGCCCGCGCGGACGTAACCTTCCAAAATCTGCTCCAGCTCCGCCTCCGAGTGCCCGACGCAGGTCAGGTGCGGCACCGTGTTGATGCCCTGACTCTGGATATCGGTCACGAGATTGCGAGTCAGCTCACGGGAGCTGCCGCCAGCCCCATAGGTGATACTGACAAAGCTAGGGTGGAATTCGTTGAGTTTTTTAACCGTGTCTAAGAGCGACGCGGCTCCCTGCAAGGTCTTGGGAGGAAAGAACTCAAAGGAAAAGCTAGGCGTACGGTCGAAGAGAGGTGATAGACAATGACTCATGTAAAAAAATAATCGGATGAATAAGCGAGCAAGAAGCACCCAGGTGAGGGCTTAGACCTCCGTAGGCACGAGAGGGATCTCCATCTCATCGAGCTGCTTGTCAGGGGTAGCTGTGGGGTAGACGGGATACGCGGAGCCCTGCGGTATAGCTGCCGCAGGAGCGGCGACGGGCACGCGGGGATCTGATGTGGGAGCGAGGCTGCTCAGATAGACCTTGTCGCCTTGCTGTGGCTTCACATCAGCGACGGGATTGAGCGTATGAGCGATCACGTCCGCGATGATGCGTCCTGTCTTCTCATCTCCACTCTGGATGGTAGCTTCGCAGATGAGCCCGTCATTGCGCTTGATCATGATGCGCTTGCCAGTGTATTCCTGTGCGCTCATCGTCTTGCCCTTGAGAGGAGCGATTTCGAGAATCCCCCACTTATGCTCATAGGATACCACGACGGCGAGCTGCGCGGCGGGGGGCAGAGCCGTAGAGACAGATGTCGTAGACATGGGTGAGCCACCGAGACCGACCTCATTCATATCGACACGGGGTGCAGCCCCCTGCGCTTCCTTCACACGAGCCTCCGCGATGACACGGCGTTCTTCTGCCTCGAGGAGGAGACGCTGCTGCTCAGCATCCGCCTCACGCGCTTCTTTCTGGGCGGCTTGCAGATCGCTGCGGGGCGCGTCGTCTCCCTTGGGAGCGATACGGCTCATGCGCTTCTCATGCTCTTCTCGCTTGCCTTGCAAGTCAGCCATGTAGCTCAAGCTTTGATACTGTTGGTATTCTTGCTTATGCTGAGGCACATAGATAGCAACGATATAGAAAAGCATCACGAGCGAAAGGCTCAGTAAGACGAGCAGGATAACACGGAAAGGATTCATAAGTCGGGAGTATAGTGAATTTTACATCATCATTCAAGCCTAGAATTCAGCTCAGGGGCGGAACTTGGAGACTGAGGCGCCATTCTTGGAAGGCGCGATTGATATCCAGTGCGATTTGAGCACGTGGCTGGGCGAATTTGGGTGTGAACCAAGGGTAAGCTCCCACGAGGTCGTGATACACGATCACCTCTCCGTCGCAGGTCGCATGCCCGCTGCCTATGCCTATGGTGGGGACGGGGCAGGCGCGCGTGATCTCGAGCGCGAGATCGGGCTGCGTACACTCCATGACCAGTGAGCAGACGCCCGCGCGGACGAGTGCCTCCATGTCGCGGTAGATGAGCTGCGCCTCCTCAGAGGATTTTCCATGGATGCGGTAGCCGCCTGTCTCCTTGATGCGCTGGGGGAGCAGGCCTATATGCCCCTGCACGGGGATACCTGCCTCCACGATGGCGCGCACCTGCGCCTCGCAATCAGCCCCGCCCTCGAGCTTGACGATATGCGCCCCCGCCTCGACGAGTGCGCGCGCCGTACTCACGGCCTGCTCGGGAGTGTCGTAGGTATGGATGCAGAGGTCACCGATGATGAGCGCGCGCTGCACACCGCGTGCCACCATCGCGACATGATGGAGCATGTGGTCGAGCGTGACATGCGTCGTATCGGGGAATCCCATCATGACCATCCCGAGTGAGTCCCCCACGAGGAGGAGGTCAAAGCCAGCCTCATCGGCGAGGCGAGCGGTCGGGTAGTCGTAGGCGGTGATCTGGGCAATAGGGCTCTTGCCCTTGCGCTCGCAGAGGGCTGCGATCTTCGTCTGAACAGATTGTGAGTTCATAGTGGGAAAACGGTAGGTAGGGCATGTCCCTCATCTTCCAAGTGCGCCAGCAGGTCGGTGACGCGGCGCGTCTGCCCTGCCAGCAGTAAATCGGCATCCAAGTCACATAGCGGCTGGAGTACAAAGGTGCGCTCATGCGCTCGCGGATGCGGCAGCGTGAGCGCCTCGTCATGGAGGATCAGCTCGCCGTAGCTCACCACATCGAGGTCACAAGAGCGGGGCTCACCGTAGACGCCGCTACGCTGACGACCGAGCAGCGACTCAATCTGCTGACAGCGCGCCAAGACCTGCTGCGGGCTCTCATCTGTGTAGAGCTCCACGCAGGCATTCAAAAAGGAGGGCGCGCCAGCGGGACATCCAACTGGCTCTGTCTCGTAGAGCTGTGAGAGACGCAGTGCGCCGTAGGTCTCATGGAGCGCATCACAGGCGCGCTCCAAGCTCTCAAGCCTATCTCCCAGATTCGCCCCGAGCGCGATGAAGACGCGCTGCGGCTCCATCTCCGTGGTAGAAGATTGATCCATTCGCCTGACTTGTTGAAGAAGGGGGAAAGGAAAGGTATCTCATCACGCAAAATGCGACGAGATACCTCTCGAGAATGGTGAAAATTAATCAGTGAAACCGAGCACGTCCTGCATGCTGTAGAGTCCTGCGGGTTTGTCCGCCAGCCAGAGAGCCGCACGTACGGCACCTGTTGCAAAGGTCATGCGGCTGGATGCTTTGTGCGTCAACTCGACGCGCTCGCCGTCTGTCGCATAAATAACCGTATGATCACCGACGACGTCACCGCCGCGCATGGAGTGCATGCCCACCTGCGCCTGAGGGCGCGCGCCGACAAGCCCCTCGCGGCCGTGCATCACATCCTTCTCATAGCTCAAGCCCAGCTCCTCGCAGGCGATCTCGGCGAGACTGCGTGCGGTGCCGCTGGGGGCATCCAGCTTGTGATGGTGGTGCATCTCGACGATCTCAACATCATAGGACTTGAGAATACGTGTCGCCTTGCGGGTGAGCCAGAAGAGCGTGTTGACCCCAACGGAATAATTCGACGCAAAGACAACGGGGATCTTCGTCGCGGCAGCCGCAATAGCAGCGCGCTCCTCGTCCGTGTGCCCCGTCGTGCCGATCACGATAGGCTTGCCCTGCGCGATCGCAATGTCAAGCAACTCCGATGTGAAGCCATGGAAGGAGAAATCAATGGCGACATCCGCCTGCGCATAGGCAGCGGCGGCATCCTGCCCCATGTCATGCGTCGAGCCGAGTGTCGCGTCAGGATGGAGCTCCACGGCCTGCTGGATGGCTTGCCCCATGCGGCCTGAGATACCAGTAATGAGAATATTCATATTTTTTATCTAATGAAATAAATAAGCTCGCGTCACGCCTTACAGCAGATCAAAGGAGGTCAACAGGGCGCGCAGTGTCTCGCGCTTCTCCGCGGAGAGAGGAGCGAGGGGGAGACGCACTTCGTCCGTAATCTTGCCTTGGAGGCTGAGAGCTGCCTTGACAGGACCAGGGTTCGTATCGAGACCCATCAGACCTTGGAGGAGAGGATAGAGTTGCTTTTGCAGCGCTAGCGTCTGGTGCGCATCGCCCGAGAGAGCGGTGTCAACGAGCTGCTTCATCTGAGCGGGGATGATATTGGAGGCGACGGAGACGAGACCCTGAGCACCGCAGGAGATGAAGGGAACGGTCAGCCCATCATCACCAGAGAGAATAGCAAAATCCTCAGGCAGTGCCTGATAGAGCTGATTCACACGATCGACATTACCGCCCGCCTCCTTGATAGCGGTGATGTTCGTGCAATCCTTAGCAAGTGCTGCCACCGTGGACACGGCAATCTCGATACCGCTGCGACCGGGGATACTGTAGAGCATGATAGGCAGCTTCGTATTCTCGGCAATCGCGCAGAAGTGGCGGTAGACCCCCTCTTGATTAGGCTTGTTGTAATAGGGGCATACCTGCAGCGTGCCTGTCGCGCCGAGTGACTCGGCAGCCTGCGTCATGTAGATAGCCTCATCCGTGGAGTTCGACCCTGTACCTGCGACGATTTGGCAGCGACCTGCGGCGAACTCGACCGCCAGACGGATCACTTCCAAGTGCTCCTCGGTGGACAGAGTCGGAGATTCTCCCGTCGTTCCGACAGGGACGACGCCGTCGACACCTGCCTTGAGCTGCTCATCAATGAGCAGCTGGAATGCGTCTACGTCGAGTTGATTTTCACGAAAGGGAGTTACGATTGCTGTATAAAGACCACGAAATTTCATAAAATGTACTGAGCCATTATAGCAAATCATCAAGTAATGTCACGCCCATTTTCCCCGTAATAATTAAAGAGCACCTAGCTGTGCAGCCAGGTGCTCTTTTTATTAATGAAAATGCTGTGAATTACGCGCCCTTGACGAGGAGCTCAGCAATCTGAACGGCATTGAGCGCGGCACCCTTGCGCACCTGATCACCGACGACCCAGAGGTTGAGCGCATTGTCGATAGCCTGATCCTTGCGGATGCGGCCAACGTAGCAGGTGTCACCGTTGGTCGAGTCGAGAGGTGTCGGCCAGACACCCCGCTCAGGATCATCCATAACGGCAATACCTTCGTATCCGTCAAAGCTAGCGCGTGCGCCATCGACGTCAACAGGCTGCTCGAACTGAGCGATACAGGAGATAGAGTGGCTGCGGTAGACGGGTACACGCACACAGGTGCAGCTGACGTTGAGATCGGGGATGCCCATGATCTTGCGACCCTCGACGAGCATTTTCTGCTCTTCTTTTGTGTAGCCACTCTCGGTGAACTTGTCAATCTGTGGGATGAGGTTGAATGCTATCTGGCGCGTGTAGGTCGAGCAGGTGACGGGATGACCATCGACGATGGAGCGTACCTGATTTTCTAATTCGGTAATACCTTGCTGCCCGCTGCCCGAGACCGCCTGATAGCTGCTCGCGATGATGGTCTTGAGACCGTACTTCACATGCAGGGGGTAGAGCGCCATCAGCGTGATGATGGTGGTGCAGTTGGGGTTCGCAATGATGTTGCGAGGATGGTTGAAGACGGCAGCACCATTGATCTCTGGCACGACGAGGGGGACATCTTCGTCCTGACGGAAGGCGGAGGAGTTGTCCACCACGACGCAGCCAGCAGCGGCGGCCGCAGGCGCGTACTCCAGAGAAATGCCACCACCAGCGGAGAAAAGCGCGATGTCGACATCATCAAAGGAGTCCTTCGTCAGCTCCTCGACGGTGATCATCTCACCGCGGAAGGAGACCTGTTTACCAGCTGAACGTTTGGACGCAAGAAGTTTCAATGAAGCCAGGGGGAATTGACGGCTTTCAAGGCAGGAAAGAATCTCGACGCCTACTGCTCCAGTGGCGCCCACGATAGCTATTCTTGGGTTGTTCATATCTGATAAGGGATCTTTAATAGTAGATAGGATAACGCATGCATGGATGCATGCGCGCATGAGTATAGAGAAGTCTTCTAAAATTGCAAGGTTATTATCTCGCAAATCATCTCCGAGCTCAATTTCCACTTGTCAAGGAGTCATTTTGGAGTATACTAGAGTCACTATGCTAGATATTCGCGTCATTCGAGAACATACTGAAGAAGTAAAACAGGCACTGCGTCTGCGTGGCGGTGAGCATTGGACCTTGATTGATCAAGTGTTGGAATGCGATGAAGCCCGCCGCCGCTACGAAACAGAAAAGCAAGCTCTCTCGCAGCAACGCAATAGCTCCTCCAAGCTCATCGGCCAGATGATGAAGGAAGGTCGTCAGGACGAGGCAACAGCACTCAAGGCGCGCATGGGAGAAGTCGGCGATCGCATCAAGGAGCTCGACGCGCTGACGGACTCAGCCGCCAGCAGGCAACAAGAGCTCCTCCTCAATATCCCTAACATGCCTCACGCCGCCGCCCCCGTGGGTGCTGACGAGACGGCCAATCCCGAGATCCGTGTCTGGGGGACGCGCCCCGAGATCACAGAGCCCAAGAATCACGTCGACATCGCCACTGGGCTGGGCATCATCAATTTCGAAGACGCCACCCGCATCTCGGGCTCGGGCTTCATCGTCTACCGCGGTGCAGGGGCACGTCTCGAGCGCGCGCTAATCAACTTCCTGCTCGACGTGCAGTCACAGGAGCATGGCTATGAAGAAGTGGGTGTCCCCTTCCTCGTGAAGCGCGAGTGCATGTACGGCACGGGGCAGCTCCCCAAGTTCGAAGATGATATGTACGGCCTCGAGGACAATAGCATCTTTCTCATCCCCACCGCCGAGGTGCCTGTCACTAATCTCTGCCGCGATCAGATCCTACGCGAAGACCAGCTCCCCATCAAGCTCACCGCCCACACGCCCTGCTTCCGCCGCGAGGCTGGCTCGGCTGGCCGCGAGAACAAGGGTATGATACGTGTCCACCAATTCGACAAAGTCGAGCTCGTGCAGGTCTGCAAGCCCGAAGAAGGCTTTGAGCGCCTCGAAGAGCTCACGAGCCACGCGGAGGCCATCCTCCAAAAGCTTGGTCTCCACTACCGCGTCATTGAGCTTTGCACGGGCGATATCGGCTTTAGCAGTGCGAAGACCTACGACATCGAGGTCTGGGCTCCCGGTCAGGGTAGCTACCTTGAGGTATCGAGCTGCTCCTGCTTCACCGATTACCAAGCCCGCCGTATGAAGTTGCGCTACAAAGACGCGGATGGCAAGACACGTATCCCCTACACGCTCAATGGATCAGGCACCGCCCTCCCCCGCCTCTACGTCGCACTGCTCGAGCAGTATCAGCAGCCCGATGGCTCCGTGCGCATCCCAGAGGCTCTCGTACCCTACTTTGGCTCAGACTCCATCAAGCTCAGCTAATCGCATCCCCCTCTCCTCCTCTACACTCCCAAGTAATAGATAGAACTAGTTGTTATGTACGCGCTCATCCACACCATGGGACCGCTCTTCTGGCTGATGTTCCTCTTCACCATCGTCGGGCTCGGCGTCGTGGGTGAGCGTCTCTTCTATTTCCACCGTGTTAATATCAACTCCAATGAGTTCCTCAATGGGCTCACGGAGCTGCTCCGTCAGGGACAGTACGAGGAGGCTCTCCACGAAGCGCGCCAGCTCCCCGGGCCCATGGCGCGCGTCGTCGAATCCGTGCTCACGCGCCCGAAGCTCGCGCGCAGTGAGATGCGCGACATCGCCATCGAGGCCGCACATCTGGAGATATTTCGCGTGGAGCGCAATATACGCATGCTACTCTGTGCGGCGACCGTCATGCCTCTACTGGGGCTACTCGGCACGGTGCTCGCGCTGATGAGCTTCTATGAGCAGCCTGGTGTCACACGCGGTGCGGCAGTCGCGCCTGAGATTGCCGAGACGATACAGCAGGCTCTCATGAGCACGTCTCTCGGGATCGCCATCGCCATCCCTCTCTATCTCTTCTACATGTATCTCTCCTCTCGCGCACGACTCGTGATCAACCAGATCGAGCGCGCGGGTCTCGAGAGTGTGCACATCATCTGCGATGTCCGAGTCCGCAAGCCCAACGCGGAATAAAGCCTCTGATCCTCCTCATACAACCTCTACAAATATACCCCATGCACCGTGTCAAGAGCACCCTACCCGACTCGGGCTTCCCCATCATCATCATCGCATGGGCCAATATCCTGCTGCTGCTATGCGTGTGCATCCTGTTGAACAATCATTTGATCCCGCAGTTCGGCTTTGACATCTCTCAATCCGAGTCGCATTTCAACATCAGCCGCGTCGACCGCACACAGACTCACGTCATCTCCATCGCCGCAGGAGATCAGCCCCGCCTCTTCCTCGATATGCAGGAGCTGCCGCACTCTTGGGATGAGATCAGAGAAGAGCTCAAAAAACTCTCCGATGACAAGCCCGCCCTGACGCACATCGTCATCATGCAGGATGAGGCTGTCTCTATTGGCACAACGCAGCGTCTCGTCGACCAGATCCTCAGCCTCGGCTACCGCTGCTCCTTGTCCGCGTGCCCCGCCGTCGATTAGGATATTTTCTAGCAACTCTATACTCTCACGACCATGGCTCGGAAGGAAGAAAAGGCTACCATCTCTCACTCGCTCCATGGGCGCGATCTGCAGGGCTGCTTGCCCTTCTTTATCCTGCTCGCGCTTGCGTTGATCGCTCTACTCTTCTTTTTCGTCCGTGTGGAGGAGCCCAAGGAGGTACACTCGTCAGGGCGAGGTCAGGTATTTGTCAGAAAGGATTCGATGCTACATTCCTACCTCTCAGAGTCCTCACCTCTCGGGCTGAGCTTGCCGCGCTTTACCGATCCTGCCTACCAGCAGATCCCGCACACGCAGCTCCCCATCACGCGCCGTGTCGAGCTAGAGTCACTGCCTGCTGCTCGCTATGATAAGCAGAGCACCCCTACCCCGCTCCTCTCAGCACCCCACCTCCTCACTCTGCCAGCGCAGCTCGAAGAGACAAGCCCATGGGCGGAGAAAAAGCAGCCCTCCTCCCCTGCTAAGCCTGCGAACCAAGAAAGCCAGACCCCATGATGCATCTCGAACTCAGTATTGAGGAATTCTTCAAATTCATCACCTGCCTCGGACTGGGTTCGCTGATACTCATCTATCTGATCCATATGCTCTTGCAGCTACAACGCAGCTACCGTCGCCGCCAATCGCATCTGCGCTGCCGCATCTGCGGATTCCAATTTATCTGCAAGCAAAAGGTGGCTATCTGCCCGCATTGCCAAGCGCGCAATCGCTAAGGGGCATGTGCCGAATTCATCTCTCAGTCATCGTCATGACGACTATGTAGAAGGTATTGAAATACATGACTCCGCCGCCGCGTCATCAACTCCTGCCCGTATAAAAAAAGCAGCCAAACTCTCAAGCTGTCACACCCTCATTGCTCTCCCCCTCGACCCACAGACGCAGAGCCTCATGCTCAGGGTGTACAAGCTGGGCATCGAGATCCAAGATACGCACCGACTCCTGCATCGCACGCTGAATGAGTCGGCTATGACCTAGCCATTCGGGAAACTGGATAGCCCCCAGACCACTCTGCGCTGTGCCCAGCACCTCACCAGGACCTCGCAAGCGAAAATCCTGCTCCGCAATGTCAAAGCCATTGCTACAGGCCACTAGGATATCGAGCTTCTCACGCCCCAAGGTCTGCGGCTCTGCCTCCGAGAGCAGGATGCAGTAGCTCTTGTGCGCTCCGCGCCCGATGCGCCCGCGCAACTGATGAAGCTGCGAGAGCCCAAAGCAATCAGCATCATTGATCATCATCACCGTAGCATTCCCCACATCGACTCCAACCTCGATAACAGTGGTGGCGACAAGCACCTGCGTCTCATTGTCTCGAAAGGAACTCATCACCGCGTCCTTCTCCTCCGAGCTAAGCTTGCCATGGAGCAGTCCCACTTGATAATCCGAGAACTCCTCCTGCCAACGCTGCACCTCGTCGAGCACCGAGCTCTGCGCGCGTACATCCGAGCTCTCCACAAGGGGGGAGACAATGTAGATCTGACGCCCCTCTGCGAGCTGGTCGTGGAGGAACTTGATAATGCGCTTCATGCGCTTTGGATGGCGCAGCGCGGTGTGGATCTCGCCCCGATTCGCCGGCAGCTCGTCGATGAGAGAGACATCGAGGTCTCCATAGAGGGTGAGCGTGAGCGTGCGAGGGATAGGGGTAGCGGTCATCACGAGCAGGTCTGGGATCTCGTCCGCAGCAAGAAAGCGCTGGCGCTGCTCAACGCCAAATTTATGCTGCTCATCAATGACCGCCAGCCCGAGCTGGCTCACTTTGTTCTTCGCATAGAGCAGCGCATGAGTACCAATAATAATGCGCGGTCTCTCCCCATAGCCTACCGCATCAAGCTCGACGAGGTCACTGTCCTCTCGCCTATCACTGGTACGTAGCGACAGAGCTATATCCATGCCCTTGAGCAGGCGGCTAAAACTCGCATAATGCTGCTCTGCTAGTATCTGCGTCGGGGCGAGCATGGCGGCATTCCTCCCACTCTCGACGCAGAGTAGCATGGCGCAGAGCGCGACGAGAGTCTTGCCACTGCCGACATCCCCCTGCACGAGGCGATTCATAGGGATGGGCTGGCGCATGTCCTGTGTAATTTCATCCAGACAGCGCTGCTGCGCTCCTGTCATGCGAAAGGGCAGCGAGGCGATGAGCTCATCGAGGTAATGCTGCGTGGTGCAGGTGATCTGTCCGAGCTGCTGCTGGGCGCGGCGACGCTTCCACTGCACCTTGAATTGTTGTAAAAAGCACTCACCGAGCGCGAGGCGCATCTTTGCCTTGCGAATGAGCTCTACCTGCTCGGGGAAATGCAAGTCACGCAGCGCCTCACACCACGGATACTGCGGGGCCACATCGTAATAAGGAGGTCGTGTAGCGCCGTCCAGCTGCTGAAGGAGACGCCAGACGAGCTCGCGGTAGAAGCGTGGCTGCATCCCCGAGAGCGTACGGTAGACTGGGACGAGGCGATCTGTATGGATGCTCACCGACTGGCTCGGCGCAACCTCAGGGACATCAATCGCCCCCTCAAAGCTGCCACCGAGTGCCTGCTGCGCGAGGCGCAGCCCCGCGTCATCCTCCTTGACCTCGAACTCAGGATTCATCATACAGAGCTGCTTCGCATACTGCTTGAGCTGCCCGTAGACATAGATAGACTGCCCACGCGCGAGCAATTTCGCAATATAGGGCATGTGAAACCAGCGCAGGTGCAGTCGCAGGGCTGAGCTGTCTCCCTCGCTCGCCTGTGCGTCGACGACGACGGCTTCGAAATAGCGTTTGAAGGAAAACTTCCACCCACAGGAGACGACACGTACAAAGTAGCAGGCACTCTGATTGAGCGCCCATTCGCTGATCTTCTCACGCATACGCCTGTCCTCGTGACGCTTGGGGATGCGCAAAAGGATATCACCAACTGAATGTAATCCAGCTGATGATAAAGCCTGATGCTCCTTCTCGGACAAGGAATCGAGTTGAGCTATCTGGTCAGACCACTTCAAACTCATCTAGTTTTTGCCTGCGTGGGCGATGCGGAGATCGCCCACGCAGAGGTGTGGATTGTAAGGATTAGCGATTAGAGACGCCGTTATTCAGACAGCGATAGTAATAATCGACGCGCGATACGAACCACGCCCACTTGCGTCCCGGACGTCCCTTGTCGAGCAGCGGTCCTGGGCAGGCTTTGCCATACCAGTGGTAGTGAGGCACTACATTGCGCAGGCGGATCTTGTATCGCATCATGAGCAGAGCGGTGAGCTTGGCCGAGCGATCCCACGTGCGGTAGTGGTTATTCCCGCGGCTCTCTGATTCGCACATTTCGATGCCCATCGAGTTCCTATTGCCAGCATTCGTCCCAGCATGCCAAGCCGTCTCATTGAGCGGGATGTGCTGGACTGCCATGTGACGGTCTACGGTGAAATGCCAGTTGCGGTTCTTGAACGACCCGTTGTTGAGCGCTCTCGCGTGCTGCATCGCCGTCGCTGTGGGACGGTGATTCGCGGTACTATGGATGGTGATATAGCGAGGATTGAGCCTCTTGGACTCACGACGTGCACGGGAGT
>CAYJLP010000005.1:18896-36993 GCA_964371115.1 uncultured Akkermansia sp.
TGGATGGTGATATAGCGAGGATTGAGCCTCTTGGACTCACGACGTGCACGGGAGTTCTTCGGCATCATACGTACCTTGATATTGACCTCGCGTGCCATGCCGCGCAGTGAGCGCAAGCGGATGCTTGACTTCACAGGCGAAAACTTGACAGCCTTTGGCTGCCGTACATAACTGCTCTGAGATTGCTGTTGGCAACCAAATTGCAGCACTACGATAATACTTAAGAAAAGTATTAAAATACGACTTCCGAACATGTGCTCATTGTGCCACGGTGACGTGGGTGAATCAAGAAAAAATCGCGCAATCATCTGACATTACACATACCAAACAATCCCTACCATTCTTATCTGTTTTACCCTCTAGCACCTATTATCAACGACCAAAAATCTTAATTAATTAAAATAATCACACTTCGCTTACACTTACATCGCCGATACATTATTCTGTCATAGACATCTACTGTAAGCGAAGCATGTTAGGTATCACATTGAGCTGGAGTATCAAGGCATGGGGAAAGAGGCATTGAAACGCGACACCTCAGACTTAAGCTCTTCATATTGAGATGCCTGCACATCTTCTGACGCATTCGCAAGGATGCAGATGCAGCGATCAATGAAGACGGCGACCTGGCGAACGTCCTCTTCGCGCATCCCGCGCGTCGTCACAGCGGGTGTCCCGATGCGGATGCCTGAGGGCTTGAAGGTCGTCCCCTTGTCAAAGGGAATCGCGTTCTTGTTCACCGTAATACCTACGAGATCAAGTGCATGCTGCGCTTGCACACCATTGATACCCTTCTCACTCACGTCTACCATAAAGCAGTGGTTGTCTGTACCTCCCGACACGATGCGGTAGCCGAGCTTTGTGAGCTCATCGGCCATAGCGACCGCATTGCTGACGACCTGCTGCGTGTACTGCTTGAACTCGGGCTTGAGCGCCTCGGCGAGACAGACCGCCTTGCCCGCAATCGCGTGCATCAGCGGTCCGCCTTGCATACCGGGGAAGGTGGCGGAGTCGAGCTTCTTTGCCCACTGCTCCTTGCACATGACGATGCCGCCGCGAGGTCCGCGCAGGCTCTTGTGCGTCGTCGTGGAGACGAAGTCGGCATAGGGGATGGGAGAGGGATGTACACCTCCGGCAACGAGTCCCGCGATGTGAGCCATATCGACGAACATGATAGCCTCGACCTCATCACAGATCTCGCGCACTCGGGCAAAGTCAATGGTGCGGGAGTAGGCGGAGGCACCGACGAGGATCATCTTGGGCTTGAGCTCGCGTGCACGTGTTGCCATAGCGTCGTAGTCGATGGTCTCGCAGCCCTGCATCACGCCGTAGTGCTCGATGGTGTAGAGTGAGCCAGAGAAATTCGCAAAGAAGCCATGTGTCAGGTGCCCACCGTGAGAGAGGTCCATGGAGAGGATGGTGTCGCCGAGATTCAAGCAGGCGAGATAGACAGACATATTCGCCTGAGAGCCTGAGTGCGCCTGAACATTGGCGTGATCGCAGCCAAAGAGTGCCTTTGCACGATCAATGGCGAGCTGCTCGACCTTGTCCACCACTTCACAGCCGCCGTACCAGCGGCGGTTGGGGTAGCCCTCGGCGTACTTGTTGGTGAGGATAGAGCCCTGTGCCTCCATGACAGCAGGGGAGGTGAAGTTCTCCGAGGCGATGAGCTCAATATTGTTGTTCTGACGCTGACGCTCCTCGGCGATGAGCTCGGCGATGCAGGGATCGACGACGCTGAGCGGTGAGCCCGAGGCCTTTGTCAGGCGGGCGATGTGGCGGCCAGCTTCGAATTCTGTCGTGAGCCATGGAGTCAGCATCGCGTCAATCGCGTCTTCGCTGACGATGGAGGCGGCGAGGCAGAGGACATTGGAATCATTGTGCTGACGCGAGAGGGTGGCGACCTCGGGGGTGGCGCAGAGTGCTGCGCGTACGCCCTGCCAGCGATTCGCGGCGATGGTCATTCCCTGACCTGACCAGCAGATCAGCACACCGCGATCAGCGCGACCATCGACGATGGCCTTGCATACAGCATTAGCATAATCGGAGTAATCACAACTCTCCTCTGTCATGGGCCCCATATCGACCACCTCGCAACCTTGGGCTTGCAATGCCGCAACAGCGGCAGCCTTTAAATTAACCCCCTTGTGATCGGAACCTATAGCAACTCGTGTTTGGATTTTCATAAAATTTTCGTGCTTTGAACGCGCCTCGATGATGCCACAGATGGCGCGCAAACGCAAGTCTAATGATTCTCTCGCGGCGTCTTTTGCCTCTTTCTCCTTGACTTGTGAGCCCATCTAGCTTACATCATCTAAAGGGTGCTTCCGAGAAGCACTCTATATAAACTACATCATCACATCCGCCTCTATCTAGCGATGAAACGTTTCACCCTCCATTTCATTCTTTTCTTCCTCATCATCTGGCTGATAGAGGCAGTAGTCGCGGGCAGTCCTCGCCAATCTATCCCCGACCTCTGGGAGCGTCTCAGCTCCTACCAGCTGCGCCACCACCTGCTGGAGTTCCCCTCCTATGCTCTCTTCTTTGCCCTGCTACTTGCGCTGCCGAGCCTGCTGCGCAAGGGCTGGATGAGCTGGAATATCCTTGCCTCGGCCTCACTCGCCGCATGCGCCTACCTCCTCTCCGCCATCACAGGGATGCTGCCCTTCTTTATTGCTCCACCTATGAGTTACATCTATCACGCAGAGATCCTCGGGGAGGCGATTTGGAACTATGAGTCAGCTCTACTCGTCTACCCTCTCCTCTGCGCGCTTTCACTCTGGAGGAGCAGGATGCCGCACTGGGTGTTTCTCATCGGACTGGCTAACTATACAGGGTGGTATATCGCAGGTGCAGGCCTCACGCTCGTGTTTGATGGCGTCGCCCCCAGTCGCAACGAGATGGAGATCTACACCATGGGGCTTCTCGCCTTTTTCCTGAGCAATGCAGCGCTACTCTCCATCGCACTACCACAGCTCCACCATCGCAATATCAGCAAGGAGGAGCAGGAGTGGAGGCAGCATGTGCAGGACTACCAAAGGCAAAAAACCTCCTTCCGCCCCATGTGCATCCCTGCGCCTCCACCTATCCCCAAGCCTCGTATATTCCCATCGCGCCCGTCCTCTTAGCACGCATGGTCGGCAGGGCTCATGCTGACAGAGGAATTATGGTATCGTTCTAATTTTTGTCTTGCACTTGACGCCAAAGAGGTCTAGAGTATAGACAGTCAAGATGAGCTCTACACCCACAATCCTACATCATATATTCGAATCCTTTCTCTGGATTCGCTGCAATAGTCGCGGCAGCTTCATGAATAGCCCTAGTGTCAAGTCCATTGCGGATGCCTACATCGCGGATGGGGGCAATCATATCATCATGGACATGGAACTCTGCGCTGGCGTCGACTCCACCTTCATGGGCACACTCGCTGGTATCGCACGTCAATGCATGGCAACGGGAGGTAGCGTCGAAATCGCCTCACCGACAGAGAGAACCCTCAATGCGATGATGAATCTCGGCCTCGATGCTCTGCTCAGTATCAACCCTGAGGATGCCCCATGGCAACAAGATCTCGCCAGCATCCGCGAACAGGTGGGGCAGGATAGCGATGAGGCTCAAGAGCAGCCCGACGCCAAGTCACTCTCAGAGACAGATCGCACCAAGCACGTGCTGGAGGCTCACACGACGCTGCGCGACCTCAATGAGAAGAATGAAGAGAGCTTTGGCTACGTCTGCACCAGCCTCGAGGAAGATCTCGCCCGTCGCGGTGAGACACCGCAATGAGCTCTGTGACCCAGCACAGCGCTAGCTGCTACCAGCGTCTCCTCTACGAGCTACAACGCGCGGCTCTCTGTGAGGAGGAGCTTGATTACGACCACATACTCGACGACCAGCGCATGCAGGAGCTCCAGGGCGCCTGGGCCTGTGGCTTGCTCGGGCACGAGGGCTTGAGCGCGCATCATGGAGCAGTGCGCATCATTGACTTTGGACACTGGTCGCGCAATGGTGTCTATGATCTTGTACGCGCGCAAATCGAAATTGAAGGTCAATGGTGCAGCGGCTCTATCATCTTCACCGCTCGAGCTCAGGACTGGGAGCGTCTCGGCTATGGGGAGGATCCTCGCTACGATGATGTCATCCTCCATGTCTCCCCCCAGCCAGCACCGCCCCATTGGTTCACACGCACGAGCAAGCAGCGCCATGTGCCCTACCTGAGTCTCGATGAGACGCGGTGGCGCGAGATTCTCCAAATCCCGCCAAAGCTCCATCGCGAGCAGCTCCAGCTCTGCCAGCACCCCTTGGGTCACCTCGATACAGCTCAGCTACGCTCCGTACTGCTGAGTGCGGCCGCGCATCGCGTCTTGCAAAAGCGCGCGCGCTTCCAGCAGCGAGCCGCCGTCCTCGGGCGGAGCCAATGCTGGTATGAGGCCTGGGCGGAGGCGCTGGGGTATTATCAGAATCGCTATGCCATGCGTGTGCTCGCCCAGCGAGCACCTCTCGCGCTGCTACGCACGGAGCCGACAGAGGCTCTGCTTTTTGGCATCGCGGGTCTACTCACCCCCATTCTCCCCGAGTCCTGTGATGAGGAGGTACGCAGCTATCACCGCCAGATATGGGACGCGTGGTGGGCTCTGCGCGATGAGCATGAGCTGCAGGGACGCCATGCACTCAGCTGGCATCTCGGCCACACGCGCCCAGCCAATCATCCGCACCGACGCATCGCAGCGCTCGCGGCGACGGTCGCTCGCTGGGATGAGTGGGAGGGGCTCTTGCGGGCAGACTGCCTCAAGGAGCTCTTCACCTTTGCCGCCTCGCTGGAGCACCCCTACTGGAGGCACCACACATCACTCCCCTCTTCGCGGCTCAGTCGCGCGCTCTCCCTGATTGGCAAGCAGCGTATGAGTGCCTTTCTCGTCAACAGCATCCTCGTCTTTGATGAATCAGATCTCGCATGGCAGCTCTACCAGCAGCAGCGCGAGAGAGCTCTGCCCTCCAAGGTGGTGAAGATAGCCCACGCGCTGGCTGGTGAGCGTGCAGATATCGAAAAGCTCTTGCACAGCTGCGCCATCCAGCAGGGAATCTTGCAAATTGCCTGTGACTTTGCCTCAGAGCAGAAGTCCACCCCCCTCCTCTTCCCCGAATCCCTCGGGGAGCTTGATCGCCCCTGAGCTCAGGCTCGCGGATGCGCCGCATCGTAGACTGTTTTCAAACGCAGCTTCGTGAGATGCGTATAGAGCTGCGTGGTCGACAGCGAGGCGTGACCCAGTAGCTCCTGCACGGAGCGCAGATCCGCCCCCGCATCGAGGAGATGCGTGGCAAAGCTGTGCCTTATCTTGTGGGGAGAGATTTTGATAGGGATATCGGAGGCAAGCAGATATTTGTCGAGCATCTGCTGGACGGCGCGCCCTGACATGCGACGCCGAAAACGGCTAAGAAAGAGCGCATCACTCTCCTTCAGCTCTGCGGCAGCGATGTAGATGAGCAGAGCGTCGTGCGCATAATCTCCGAGGGGGATGAGACGCTGCTTCTTCCCTTTGCCCATAATGCGTAGGCTGCCATGCGCTTCCTGGATGTCAGCGACATTGAGCGCGACGAGCTCACTGAGTCGCAGACCACAGGAGTAGAATAGCTCCAAGATCGCCACGTCACGCAGCGCGAGCCATGGGGGGAATTTTGTGTCCTGCTCGATGCTGAGGGGCAGAGCCAGCAGATGCTCCATCTGCGCGACACTGAGATAGAGGGGCAGTTTTTGGGATTTCTTCGGCAGAGAGAGCTCAGCTAAGGGGTGATGCAAAAGACCCTGCCTATCTATAAGATATTGATAAAAGGAGCGCAGAGCTGCAAAGCGCAGACGTATGCTCGCGGGCTTGAGCTGAGTAGACATCAGCGCGTAGAGCCAGTCTCGAAAGACCTCCTCTGTGCAGCCTTCCCATGAGCGACTCCCGAGCCACTGCTTGCACTGCTTGAGCGCTCTGCTGTATGAGCTAAGCGTATGCACAGATACGTCTCTTTCCGCTGAGAGATAGAGAAGGAAGGCAGAAACAAGCTCGTCGCGAGGCTCAGCTGCTTTATGATGAATAGATTCCTGCATTACTATACGCCTTGAACATATCAAAAAAAAACCTCCATATCAAGGAAAAGTAGGCTGGACGCGCTGCTTTCTTCCGCTAGCTTCTCTTGCGCAGCAAGTATAGTCATGTATAGTCCTAACAAGCATAACCAATTCTACATTATTCATATTATGCCAACAAAATCACACAAAACAATACAAGGTCGATGCTACGCACTGCGCAGCACGGGAAACGCCACCGTCACAGCGATGAGAGAGGATACCACCTACACTCTCGCATCGCATAGCGGTCAGGAGGCGGAGGTCTATTTCACCGCCATCGGAGCTGAGGTCAGCATCACAGCATCAGATCCCTACGTGCTCCAAGAGCTTTTTAATGCAGCCCCTCTCGCATCCGCTGGCGCTGGGGGCGGTACCTCTATCGAGTACACGGGCATCATGCCCGTTGAGTATCTCTATTCGGATAATCGCCTGCTCAAAGGTGGCGTGATGTACAAGATTGATGCGTTGACGGACCTTGATATGTCACCCTACTCGCTGCCCACGGAGGCTGCTAAATGCGTCACCTGCGAGCTCATTGTCGATACCACTTACACCAATACCGAGTCACTCGATCCCGCTATGATCCTCTGGCCGGAGTCATGGGAATGGGTCAGTGGTATCGGGACCACAGGCAGCGCCCCGCCACTCGAAGGCGGCAAGCACTACTACTTCGCCATCCGCACCGTGATGGGCAAGACCGTTATCAATCACTACCTCACCACCGACCAAGCATGACTCAATACGCCAAACTCATAAGCGGACAGCTCCAAATCTGCTCCCCACGCCACATCAGCAACCCACGCCCAGACATGCTCGAAAGCTACGCGCTCGCGCATGGCTTTAAACCCATCATTGATGAGACTCAACCCCATCGACTCACAACCCCATACTACAGAGAAACGGATAAACAAATCAGGCGAGGCTGGCTAGAGCCCAATCTCGAGGATGCGCGCAATCAAGTCATCAGTGAAATCAACGCCAAAAAGAATCAAATCCTCGCCTCTACCTTGGTCATCGAGGTTGATGGAAAACAATATGATTTTAACTCTGAAGCTATCAGCAACCTCGAAGGAATCTTAATCTCGGGTCTCGAGCGTGTCGAATGGACACTTCATGACTATTCCCAAGTCACCCTCGAGCAAGCCTCTTTGGCGGCTCTCATGCAGGCATTCTTACTCAAGAAACAAGAGATCTACGCATGGCAAGCAGAGCTGATATCTCTAGCCCGAATCGCCTCCAGCATCGCTGAATTATCAACTATTCAGATATCTTATGATACCCAATAACTCAGAGCCACTCGGAAGTCAAGGCATAGACGGTCTGCTCCCCATACAAATGAATTGCACCCCTCTAAAATGCCTACAAGCGACGGGCACCCAATATATCCAGTTCTCTTCATACACTTTAGATACGGATTCGTACTCGGTTGATTTCGAGCTCACCCATAGATCAGAACAGGACATGTGCATTTTGATGCTTAATTTTGCTAATTTTGATATATTACAACGAGTCGATATTTATTGGATAAATTGGGTCAATCAACTACTAGTAGGCACTTCTGCTAGCTCTGGATATCAACTAGTGGAAGCTACACCTGATATACCTAGAGCGTACTCTTTTCGGGATTATAATATTTCTCGCGGCACAGTAACGATTAACAACCGTACACATCATTTTGCTCAAGGCAAGTTTGCTGCTGGGGAGAGAGTGGTGAACTTGTTTTCTGGATATAGAGAAGCATTAATCCGCTATCCTGCCTTCGCAAAAATCTCGCAAGCTTATGCCCTTCGCAACAATGTTTACGTTTGGTATCTAGTCCCTATACTTGATACATGGGGTAGACCTTGCATGTTCGATCGTGTATCGGGGCGTCATTACTATAATAAAGGTACGGGTGAGTTTTTATGGGAACTAGAACAATAATATCATCATGAGAACTTCGTGGTTCAAAAATACTCACGATCACACGTACAAGTACGAGCTAACACGCACCATCAGCTTTCGAGTGCCAATGCTAGATCTAGCAAATCTCGAATTCTGCACACAGTCAAACTGCTTGGTAGCCGTCAGCTCCAATAGCAAGCTTTCGCTCATGGCAGGCTACCGCTGGGATGGCTGTACAGGTATAGGAAATATCATCGAGACACGGCAAACTCTCATCGCCAGTCTCCTGCATGACTTTCTCTACCAGCTCTCGGACCAAACCGCGTGGGTGGCGCCCTTCACCCAACGGCAAGCAGACATCGAGTTCCGCCGACTACTGCCCTGCTGGGCAAAGCTACTCTACTACCTCGGGGTACGCAGCGCAGGCTGGGCATTCTGGGGGGACAAACAAGACACACTCATCATCAAAAATATATGATTAAAACAATACAACAATACATGACAACGAGCCTCGCCCTCGCCAGCCTCAGCTCCTGCACCATCACCCCCGAGCAAGCGGGCAAGCTCGAGCTACTCTACAAAATCTACGGCACGACCGTACAAATAGGAGGCTCCAAATGATCAGCTGGTACGCAGGCTCCACGCTCTTTGTTTTTTATGATATGGCGACCTACGAGATCTACACCACAGGCGGACTCGTGATTGCGGGGCTCACCTTCATTGGCATCTTCATCAAGCACCAGCAGATGGAGATCAAGCGCCTCACCGAGCGCCTCGATGAAGCCAAGGCACGCGGTGAAAAACGCGCAGCCCAAATAGCCGAGCTTCGACAAGAACTCCGCGCCTTCAAAGCAAACAACAATCATGACCAATAAAACAATCATCCAGCGCCTCCAGCGCATCGTAGGTACAGACAGCGACGGCATCCTAGGACCTCTCACTCGACGTGCCATCGCCGACTACACGGGAGAAGACAGCAGCGAAACATACCCGAGCAAAACGCAGATCCGTAGTGGAAAATCCCCCTATGGGAAGGCGGGTCACATCCCCATGCTCAGCATCCATCCCCCCTACCCGCTCCACTACGCTGGCAAGGTTATAGAAAAAATCAGCGTCCACGAGCGCATCGCCCCCGCCGTGGAGCGCGCGCTCGGACGCATCCTCCAGCACTATGGGCGCGATCGCCTCCACGCGCTCGGACTTGATATCTATGATGGCTGCTACAACAACCGCCGTGTACGAGGCGGCTACAGCACCTCCATGCACGCCTGGGCCATCGCCTTTGACTTTGACGCGGCGCACAACGGCAACAGCACCCGAGGAGACAGGGCACGCTTCACCACCCCCGAATACGACTTCTGGTGGCTGGCATGGATGAGCGTCGGAGCTCGCCCCTTTGGGCTGTTCAACAACCGCGACTACATGCACATCGAGTTCACCCTCTACTAACCCCCCTACCCCCACTCCCTCCCTCTTCACCTGCAAGCAGGGAGGGCTTTTTCAGGCAGAATCATACACCCTAAAGTATAGAGAGTTAGTTTGATAAATATCACAGAGGCATTAGAATAGGCATGAGTTACCATCCTGATTCAGCATCATGAAGATCCCCCACCACCCCCTGCTACTCTGCCTGCTCTCTCTATATATCAGCCACTACGCGCTCGGCACTATAACAGTACTCACAGACAGCGACTTCACCAATTACACAGCCCCAACTTTGCTCAACCTCAGCGAGGGTAGCATCCTCAACACGCAAGCAGAAAATGAAGAAAGCCTACTTAATATCACCAATAGTAGCGCACTGGACAATCAATTCATCATCGCCCTCCAGACAGCCGACGGCATCAGCATCGGAAGCACCACAGACAACATCGCCCAAACGAACACGGGATACATCACCAACACCAACACCAGCACCATCAATAGCGGTGCCATCGCCCTCTGGAACAATGGCGCCACCCTCGGCGCGCTCCAGGGCAGCCTCTCTGCCAGCTCCTCCTCCGATAGCCGTGCTCTCTATATGAACAAAGGCAGCATCAGCAGCATCACAGGTACCATCAGCGCGAGCTCCAACGCCAGCAGCGAGGGAGCGTTGATCACTGGAGGCGACATCGGCTCGATACAGGACGCTAGCATCACCTCGAGCACAACAGGCAGCTTCTCAAGTGCTGTCGGTCTAGAGTTCACCGCAGCAGAGGGCAACACGGTCAAGGTGGGCGATATCGACGCCACGATCTCTGTCACCACGAGTGGTGGACAGGCCTCAGTGATCACCTCCTCCGTCCCTAGCAATCTGGGGACAATATCGGGAAACTACAGCATCGACGCCACAGCATCAGTCTCCTTTGCCGTCTACAGCGTCGGATACCTGCTGGGCAACAAGGCACGCTCGACCACGACCTCCATCGCCTTTAAGAACACGGGGAAAGATACCTCAGGCACGGCGTTCAACGACTCCTCATCCTTTGATATCAACTGGGATAGCATCCATCTCAGCGTCTCACGTATTGACCAATTCGCCGCTGGAGTCGCCCTATTCAAGCAGACCAGCACCGCCCCGAACGATGCCGACTTTTACCTCGGCTCGGGGAGCAGCATTGCCGCCAGCGTGAAAGGCAGCGGCACGAGCGTCGCCATCTGGCTGAATGGCTCAGAGGCAGGAGATATCTCTGGCAGCGTGAGTGCGAGCACGGTGGATGGCGAGAGCTACGGCATCGCCACCGTCGGCAGAGAAGGACTCAGCAGTCTAATCGCGCAATCCACAGGCAACTCCGAGCTCGGCGACATAGCAGGGACGATCACCAGCAAGACCACAGGCACAGGCACAGCCTACGGACTGCTCATCGGTGATCGCGTCACCGTCAATGGCGTCAGCACCAACTTCACCACCACACTCGGCACGATATCTGGTCGCATCACCGCCAGCTCACAGAGTACGAATGCCACCGCCGCCATCGGCATCCAAGACATCAGCAGCAACGCGCTCGTATTCGCAGGAGGTGCGCAGATCACCGCCTCCGTCAGCGGTGGGCATGGCACCGCCATACTCAACACCACCGAGGGCATCCGCGTCACAGCCCAAGACAGCAGTGCAAGCAACAGCGTCACCATCAGCGGCAACCTCGACGCAGGCAGCGAAGCGCTCGCCTTTCTCTCAGGCCACTTTGACATCGCCTCCTCTCAGTGGGACGCCACCGCAGGCGTGACTCTGGGCAGCGACAGCTCAACGGACGTCACCACACTCTACAACACCGCCATCGTCACCAGCAGCGACCTGCTGACCGTGAGTGCCAGCGCGCTGGATTTCTACCTCAACTCCTCAAGCAATGTCTCCCAGCTCAGCGTCGCAGATAATCAAACTCTCGCCCTCAACGACCTCTCCACGGTGAGCATCCACCTCCAGGGCAGCCTCTCGGCCTACGAGGGCAATGTCCCCATCTACCTCGTCGACGCTCGAGAGGCGGAGAGCTTCACATGGTCGAACGAGAGTGGCATCACGTACGTCCTCTATCTCAATGGTGCTGAAATTGATCCGTCTTCCACCCTCTTCGTCCGTCACGATAGCACAGGGATCTACCTTCTTCCAGAGCCCTCTGCGGTGTCAATGAACCTACTTGCGATCGCTGGACTACTCCTGCGCCGCCGTCGCCAACATCACTAAAGAAGATAGGGAGGGCGGCGGAGGGAGAAAAACTCACTTGATTTTGCGTAACTTCTCCCTATAATCATCCCATGAGAGCCGCCTACCTCCTCGCCATCCCCCTGCTGGTCCCCTGCGTGCATGCAGAGAATGCCTATGATCGCTTCAGCGACACCTTCACCCAAGCTCTTGAGGAGATAGGCAACTACGCGGAAGTCATCAACCAGCTCAGCAACGACAAGCTCAGCCCTGCCACAGCTGCACTGAGCATCAATCGCATGGCAAAAAACCTGCGCAATCGAAAAGCCGAGCTCACCGCGATCGCAGCTGAGCTCACCGGGAAGCAGCGCGCGCAACTCCACGAGGAGATGGCGGATGCCGAGCTCGTTGAAAACTTCGTGGAAATCGACAAGATCGTCGCCGCCTGTAATCAGATTCTTGAGGAAAATGACTACTATGACAGCAAGCTACTGCGCGCCGCTGTCGATAAATTCGAAGAAGCCTATCAGTAAAACACACTCTACTTCAGATGAAACCCCACTCCCACCTGTTCGTCGCCCTCCTCTGCGCGCTGCTCTACCTGCTCCCCCTCGTCGAGGCCGCACGCTACCCGATCGAAATCACCTTCAAAGGCGCTCTCAATATCCCAGAGGAGGAGGACAAGAGCATGACCGCGCTGCTCCGCGTCGCGCTGTCCAAGAAATCCTTTGATTGGGTCAGCGAAGAAATCGAGCATGGCGATATCTTCGAGCTCACCTTGGATGAAGCAGGCACCATTGACATCATCGTCGAGAGCGTAGAGACAGGAGAAGACTTCATCACCATCACGGCTGTCCTCGAGGAAGCTGTCGGCTGGGTGCAGATCCTCTACAGCAACGGGAGACTCTGCGTGATGCTCTGCGACTACGAGGACAATGAGAACTACCACATTGTCTACAACGAGATCGAGGACTGCTACACGCTGCGCGTTGTTACGCCCTCTTCCCCCCGCAATTAATTTTGTACGATGAAAACCTACCTCGCCCTCTGGCTGCTGCTACTCTGCTCGCTCTACCTCACCCCCCTCCGCGCGGAGGAGACGGGGAAGCTGGATATGGAGTTCAACATAGGCTTCTACTACGACAAGGTCGCCACAGAGAATGTGAAGCGACTCGGCGGCATGGAGATGCACGCGCGCATCTGCGCGGCTCAATTCAATCAAGCCCTTATGTCGAGCGGCATTGACAATATGTGGGTGAATGCCTCCATGATAGCCGAGCTAGATTACAATGCGCATGGCGATACCGCCAAAGCACTACTGCATCATATCGTCAGCGACGCGCCTGAGACGGTGAAGGATCTGGAGCAAGAGCAGCTTGATTTCATCATCGTCTTTGTCTGTCTAAAGGAGACTGACTCAGAGTTCTCCACCCTAGGCTCCGCGATTGGCTTTTACTACCGACCAGGGATCTTTGACGCCGATGACGACCACGAGGCGGAGTGGCGAGACGAGCTCGTAGGCTCTGATATCGAGGGCGCACACTTTGACGTCATCAAGACACCCGTCCCCGGGCGCCCTGACAAGGTGCGCCTCTGCTACGCCTACCGTATCATCGCACTAGATCTCTACGAGGCTCTCAATAGCTTCACCCTCATCCACGAGCTCGGTCACCTCTTTGGCGCGGGACACAGCCGCGATCAGAATCAGCAGCGAGGGCCTGCCAACGAGGAGGCGACCCCCTATGCCAGTGGCGGCTACATCACGGTGGAGGAGGACGGAGAGGAGCATCGCTTCTGCACCGTCATGGCCTACAATGACGCGGCACTCAATGACTCAGGCGAAGAGCACCGCCAGCTGCCCATGTTCTCCAGCTCGCATCCTCAGGTGCTGGGCTCTCACGGCAAGCATGTGCTGGGCTCTGAGGCGGACAACAACGCACGCGCCATCCTCAAGACCGCTGCCATCCTCAGCAAGCATAGACCCTACAACGAGGATGAAGCGGACGTAGACGACGAAGACGATCTCTCATCGCTGCCCACCTTCAGCCGCTGGGCTCCCGACTACTTGCTACAAGCAGACGCGGATTGACAAGGGCGCATGCTCTATGATAGAGTAGGCAGCTACACATGATTACGATTCAAGCCAAGCACAATGAAGCCATCTGCTACTGCGATGAATTAGAAGACAGTGCAGCCAGCCAGATCAAAACACTCTGCCAGCAAGCCGCCTTCTCCGATTGCAAGATACGCATCATGCCCGACGTCCACGCGGGCATGGGCTGCACGATTGGCACCACCATGACCATCACCGACAAGATCGTCCCTGGCATGGTAGGCGTGGACATAGGCTGCGGGATGGAGACCGTCGCGCTGCACGACAGAGACATCGACCTGACACGCCTCGATCGCGTCATCCGCCGCTACATCCCCTCGGGGCGCAGCATACGCGAGTCCCACCACGCGCTCAATGAGCAAATCCAGCTCGACGAGCTGCGCTGCGCCAAGCGGGTGAACCTCGGCCGCGCGCGACGCAGCATCGGTAGCCTCGGCGGGGGCAACCACTTTATCGAAGCCAACCGCGGCTCCGATGGCACGCTCTATCTTGTCATCCACTCAGGCAGCCGCCACCTGGGCAAGGAGGTCGCCGAGCACTACCAGAAGCTCGCCTACCAGCAGCTCTACACCACACTAGAGACCCAGTCCGCCGAGCTCATCGAGCAGCTCAAGGCCGCAGGGCGGCACCAAGAGATCGCCCCCGCACTGGAGCAACTACGCAGCCAGCGCAGTGCCCTGCCGCCCAAGGAGCTCACCTACCTCAGCGGCGAGCTCTTCGACGACTACCTGCATGATATGAAGATCGTGCAGCGCTTCGCCACGCTCAATCGCCTCGCCATAGCCTCCGTCATCCTCGAGGAGATGGGACTGTGCGAGCAGAGCCGCTTCACCACCATCCACAACTACATCGACACCGACACTATGATGCTGCGCAAGGGAGCCGTCGCCGCCCACGCGGGGCAAAAGCTGCTCGTGCCCATCAACATGCGAGACGGCAGCCTCATCTGCATCGGCAAGGGCAACGATGATTGGAACCAATCAGCCCCCCACGGCGCGGGTCGCCTCTACAGCCGCACCACCGCATTCAAGCAGCTCTCCATGGAGCAGTACATCAAGGAGATGGAGGGCATCTACACCACGAGCGTGACCAAGGACACCCTCGACGAGTCCCCCATGGCCTACAAGAGCATGGAGAGCATCGTCAAGCACATCACCCCCACCGCTGACATCATCGAGCGCATCATCCCCATCTACAATTTCAAAGCTAGCGAATAAACCATGTCAATCACCATCAGAACAGAAGAAGCCCGCGACTACCGCCGCATCGAAGAAATCGCCCGCGACGCCTTTTGGAATCTCTACATCCCCGGCGCCCACGAGCACTACCTCGTCCACCAGATACGCCAGCACGCGGACAATATCGCCGAGCTCCAGCTCGTCATTAAGGAGGACGGCGAGCTCGTCGGCGCGATCTACTACACCCCCTCCTCCATCACGCGAGAGGACTGCAGCACGGCCGAGTGCATCACCTTTGGCCCTGTCTTCATCGCGCCCGACCGTCACAGACGCGGGCTAGGACGCGCGCTCATTTCACAATCGCTCCAGCGCGCGCGTGAGCTAGGCTACACACGTGTCATCGTGCTGGGCTACCCCCACCACTACGCACCCCACGGCTTTGTGGGAGGCAAGCGCTACGGCATCTGCATGCCCGATGGTCAGTACTACACGGGACTCCAAGCCCTCGCGCTGGCTGAGGGTGCCTTTGATGGCTGCGCAGGTGTGGCGAGCTTTAGCTCTGTCTTCGAATACACCCCTGAGCAGGCTGAGCTCTTTGATCAGCAATTCCCCGCCAAAGAAAAGCTCGAGCTGCCCAGCCAAGAAGAATACGCACGCGCCTGCTGCGAGCTCGACGTCTAAAAGCTCAGACGCTACCATCCTCCCCCAAGATGAAGAAATTTGGAAAAACCGTCACCACCTACCTCATCGAGGGCACACCGAGTGGGCCGCGCTACCTCACCATCAGCAATCGCACGTGCAAGATGTACATCATCCCGCGCGCATCACTTAGCATCATATCCCAGCGTGAGGAGCTGAGCACCCCTGCATTCTACATCCTACTGGGGGAGGACGATAGCCTCTCACCACAGGCCTATCTCGGCGAGACGGAGAACTTTCAGATCCGCGGGCGCAATCACGAGTACAACAAAGACTTCTGGCAACGCGCGCTCATCTTTATCGCCAAAGACGAGGCGATGACGAAAGCGGATGTGCAGTACATTGAGCATCTTGCCTACCTCGAGGCTCACGCAGCGCGCCAATTCCACCTGGGGGAGAACAAGCAAGCGCCCAAGCAGCCACGTCTACCTGAATATCAGCGCGATAGTATCAGAGAATTCTTCGAAGACATCAAGTTTCTCACGAGCTTCTCCGGCTGCCGCATCTTTGATGCCGTGGAGGCTCGTGAGCAGCATCTGTTTTACATGAAGGGTTTGCGCCACGATGTACGTGGCTTTTATGGCGATACGGGCTTCACCGTACTCAAAGGAGGACTTGTCTCGAGCGTCACAGCCCCCTTCCTCTCTTGGGCAGCAAAGCGCGCAGCACTGCTCACGGAGAACACGAGCCCCGCGCCAGGCGAGAGCCTGACATTGTGTGAGAATCTCCATTTTAGCAGCCCTAGCGCTGCGGCTAGCTTTTGCACTGGTTCAAGCGCCAATGGCTGGGCAGCCTGGAGAGACAAGGAAGGCAAGAGCCTGTCTGATATCTACCGCGAGTCAGAGGTGTCTTGAGCTTCGCCGTATCGCGTTAGCAGGAGTTATTGAACACTCAGCACGTGAGATAGAGCTCAAGTTTTCAAGCTTCAATTAGCACCCCTCACTTAGGAGGACTTCCCGATTCGAGAAAATTCAACTAGAAAATCATCTCAGAATCTTAACTCGCAAGAAAATAGCAGCCCCTTAGGTTTTTATCCTTGAACTCGCGCGCTGGATTACTATACTTATAAGAATTGGGAAACTCCTAATTTATAAATAATCAAGGATATTCTCAATTCCCCGTTATTCTAAATAAGAAACTCCCTCTAACCATTCAAGCATTATGAAAAAAACCAACATTGCACTCGCCGCCGCCTTCATGACCACCTGCGCCGCTGCGACAGAACCAGCCCCCTCTAGCGAAGCTGCTAGCAGTAAAATAAAAATCTACAATATCGTCATCCTCGACCAGAGCGGCTCAATGGATAGCATCAAAAAAGAAGCGATGGATGGCTATAATGAGACTGTGCAGACGATACAAGCTGCCCAAAAGAAACATCACGCCACCCAGCAGCACTACGTCTCGCTCGTGCTCTTCAACTCAGAGGGGACGCAGACAGTGTATGATAGCGTCGCCTGCGACGGTGCCAAGCAGCTCACGAGCGAGACCT
Source organism: uncultured Akkermansia sp. (assembly GCA_964371115.1). Taxonomy (GTDB): domain Bacteria; phylum Verrucomicrobiota; class Verrucomicrobiia; order Verrucomicrobiales; family Akkermansiaceae; genus Akkermansia. The sequence goes on from CAYJLP010000005.1 coordinate 35,991, forward strand.
ATCAGCCCAATACGGGCACGCCACTCTTTGACGCCATGGGGACGACGCTGAACAAATTCCGCTACGCGCTCAATGAGAAAGAAACGCACAAGGTGCTCATCACCATCATCACGGATGGCGCCGAGAATGCGTCCCAAGAGTACACGGGACCCGCCATCAAAAAACTCGTCGAAGAGCTCCAGACAAAGGGCTGGGTCTTCACCTACATCGGGGCCAATCAAGATGTAATCAAGATGGCAGAAACGATCTCCGTGCGCAACACAATGCAGTTCGCCCCCTCCTCGGCAGGGACGCAGCAAATGTTCAAGTCAAAGAACGCAAGCCGTAGCAAGTGGTTCGACCGCGTAGCCGAAGGCGAAGAAGATCAGAGCCTCCAAGAGAATTTCTTCGAAGATGACGAGCCTAAAAAGAAATAGACCTCTTCTTTCGATCAGATGCTGCCCGTAAAAGCATCATCCAGAGATAACTAGCACGCGCAGTGCCCATTGCTCCAGCAGTAGCTATTCTCTTGGCAACAGTACATGCAACAAAATAGGGGACTCCATCAGATTCGACGCACCTCTCATCAATAAATTGCTGTATCAGCTGTTGGAAGAATGCTACAAGTGCCTTTTCAACCAACAACTGATACACATGCCTGAGTTGTGCGGAGCTGCGGTATTGAGACCGTGAATAGGTGACTCCCCTCTCCGCGGCGAATCTGGCGCAGTGCCAAAAATGCGCTAAACACAACCGCCCAAGATCACCCAATCACGCCTACTTGTTGCCAAATGTAGGCGCCTATTCTCATGCAACGGCGAGAAGCACATGCCTCTAGCTTCGCAGACTCTATCTAGGCGAGTACGCGCGACGCGGTCACCTCATTGACTCTCTGACTCCCACCAAAGAAATCCCTCTCAGAGCGAGACAGCAAAAAACCTGCAAGTCAGACTTGCAGGTTTTTCACTTGGGTGATGGGCAGAGAAGGATTCGAACCTTCGAAAGCAATAGCTAGCAGATTTAC
>CAYJLP010000006.1:0-34441 GCA_964371115.1 uncultured Akkermansia sp.
GCCGTCAACGATGGGGCTGATCCATTCGTGCTCGCGTGAGTATGTGTATTCTGTGGGGTTTACGCTCATGGGATGAGTTTCTTTTGTGTGGGGGTTAGATGAGGGTGGAGGGAGGGAAGGGGGGCTTACTTCTTGAGGAAGGGTTTTTTCACGATGAGGGCGGGGGATGCCTTGCCGCGTACGATGACCTGCACCTCAGTGCCGATCTTGGAATGGGCGGCGGGGACGTAGACGAGGCCGATGCCCTTGCCCAGTGAGGGGGAGAGCACACCGCTGGTGAGCTCGCCGAGAGGCGTGCCGTCGGGCAGCTGGACTTCGTAGCCGTGGCGGGGAGGTGCTCCCTTGCCCGTGTACTCGATGGCGACGAGGGCGGTGGGGCGTCCCTGCTCTTTCTGGGCGCGCAGGACGTCGACGCCGATGAATTCCTTTGTCAGGTCGCAGCACCAAGAGAGGCCTGCTTCGAGAGGGGTTTTCTCAGGGGAGAGGTCAGCTCCGTTGAGCGAGTAGCACATCTCAAGGCGCAGGCTGTCGCGTGCACCGAGACCGCAGGGCTTGGCTCCGCTGGCGATGACTTTTTCCAACCAGTAGACGCCACGCTCAGCGGGGCAGAAGAACTCGTAGCCGTCTTCACCCGTGTAGCCGGTGCGGCAGACGATGAGGCTGTCGCCGTCACATTCAAACTCAAGCACGCCGTTGCGTCCGGGGAGGACGACACTGGGGCAGAGACGTGAGAAGACCTCGGGGGCGAGCGGACCTTGGATGGCGAGACCGACGTAGTCGTCGCTCTTGTTGCTCAGGCAGATGCTCTCGGGCTTGCGGGCGAGCAGCCAGGCGAGGTCCTCGTCTATCATGGAGGCATTCACGACGATGAGGTAGTCGTCCTGTGCGCGGCGGTAGATGATGAGGTCGTCGATGACGCCACCCTGCTCATTGAGCATCATGGAGTATTGCCCCATGCCGTCGACGAGCTTGTTGAGATTGTTCGTGAACATGCTGTTGAGCCACTCGGTCGCGCCCTCGCCAGAGACGAAGAACTGTCCCATGTGGGAGATGTCGAACACGCCGCATGCTTCGCGCACGGCCTTGTGCTCATCAAGGATTCCCGTGTACTGGACGGGCATATTCCAACCTGCAAAGGGCACCATTCTGGCGCCAAGATTAACATGCTTTTCGCACAGAGGTGTGCTCTTAACGGACTGAGAACTCATGTGCGAAAGATCTTACTCCCTTGCCTTGCTCTCGTCAAGAATTTATCCGAAAAATAAAAGCATTATCGACGATGTGGCGTGGATTCTCGTGTATCACCCTGTCTGATGATCAGCTCTCTGATTGCGCCTGCTGGATGAGGCTCGCGACGAGGGGCGGGAGGCCGACGGCGGAGTGCTCCTCGATATGGGTGACGCGGTTGAAGAGATTGTAACGCTCGGGGGGATGGGGATCAACCATCCAGACGGGGATGTCGCTTCTGATATAGCTCACGACGAAAGAGGCGGGTGAGACGGCCAGCGAGGTGCCGACGATGATGAGTATATCTGCCTGCTCTGCCATGGAGACAGCGCGCTCGTACATGGGCACGTCCTCGCCAAAGAAGACGACAAAGGGGCGCAGGAGTGCTCCGTCGGCGGCGCGTGCGTCGATGTCTTGCTCCCAGCCCTCGATGGGGACGATGAGGTCGCTGTTCTTGCTGCTGCGTAGCTTCCTGAGCTCGCCGTGGAGGTGGAGCACCTGTGAGCTGCCCGCGCGCTCGTGGAGGTCGTCGATGTTCTGCGTGACGATCTGGACATCGTAATAGGGTTCGAGCTCCACGAGGGCGAGGTGTCCCGCATTGGGCTGGCAGCGGAGCAGCTCCTTGCGTCGCATGTTATAGAAATCAGTGACGCCTCGGCGGTTGTTCTTCAGGGCTGTCGGACTACACACGTCCTCGACACGGTGCTGTGCCCAGAGCCCTGCTGCGTCGCGGAAGGTGGCTATCCCGCTGTCCTGACTCATGCCTGCACCAGTGAATACGAGTATTTTTTTCATTGCCTGCTAGCATACAAATTTATCCACACGGAATCAAGGAAAATGAGTAACAAAAATCCCCCTCAGCGCGTCGTTGCGCTGCGGGGGAGATGATTGTTATCTGTGAAGAGGCTCGAGCTTACTGCGCGGCGCGTGCGACGCGGCGGTCGCGTACGGCCTGAGCGAGTAGTTCAAAGATAGCCAGCGTGCTATTCTCATCCTCAGCAGGCTCACCGAGCTCGGTGAGGGCGCGTACGGTGACCTCATCCATACTGGAGGAGCCCCAGCCGACGCAGGCGTCGGTGATGCTGACTCCGTACTGTGCCTCTTGGGCATTGGTGTAGCTCTGAGCTCCAGCGTTGATGTTGCTCTCAATCATGACGAGGCCTACAGCATCGCTACCGCCAGCGACCTGCTGGGCGATGTCACGTGCGGCGATGATCTGCTTGTCATGCTTCTTGTAGCTATTGCCATGAGAGCAGTCGATCATGATGCGGTTCTCGATGCCTTTGCTCTGGAGCATGTCCCAAGCTGCGGCGACGGAGGCTGCATCGTAGCTCGTCGAGGCTGAGGCACCTCGGAGGATGATGTGGCAGTCGTCGTTGCCCTTCGTGCGCACGATTGCGGCGTCTCCCGTCTTGTCAACGGAGAGGAAGCTGTGCTCGCGGCTTGCGGCGATGATGGCCTCGACGGCTACCTGTGTGTTGCCCGAGGTGGCATTCTTGAAGCCCATGGGCATGGACATACCACTGGCGAGCTCGCGGTGTACCTGACTCTCTGTCGTGCGTGCCCCAATCGTGCCCCATGAGATGAGGTCGGCGAGGTACTGTGGCATGATGACGTCAAGGAACTCCGTGGCTGCAGGGACTCCCATCTCGGTGATGCGCAGCAGGAGCTGTCGCGCCATGCGCACACCTGTCTCAATCTTGAAGCTGCCGTTCTTATCGGGGTCATTGATGAGTCCCTTCCAGCCGACGGTTGTGCGGGGTTTCTCAAAGTAGACGCGCATGAGGATGAGTAGGTCTTTGCCATACTTCTCACGTGCCATCTTGATGAGGCGTGCGTAGTCTACGGCCATCTCCACGTCGTGGATAGAGCAGGGCCCGACTACCACGACGAGGCGATCATCATCCCCCTTGAGGACGCGGGAGACCTCGTCGCGCGTATCGGCGATGAGCTTCTTGTCCTCGTCCTTGGCCGCAAACATAGTCATGTAGTGCTTGGGCTTGGGGATGCGGCGTATCTCGAGGACACGCGTGTCGTCCGTCTCGGTGCAGGCTACACCCGTGTCGCAGAATTTATCATACGACTCGGATGGCGCACGTCCATCGGTATCAGCATTCATTAGTTCGTTCCTTTTTTCCATGAATAGATATTATCAGCAATGCTCTCCTCGTAGTCTTCGTCAACAGCTGCTGCGGGCGCAGGCTTGCGGCGAGAGTTGCGGGTGGGAGCGGCCTTCTCCTTGGGGAGACCCTCCGTGTCAGCTCCGAGGGAGTAGGCAATGTACTGCGTACGAGTAGGCTTGCCTGTGAAAGGATCATTCAGCCCCTCGCGGTCATCGGGGTTGGACGAGATGACGACGTAGTAGGGGGTGCCCCAGGGGTCGTAGAGACCGAGCTCGCCAGCTGTGTCCTCGTGGAGACCTCCCTTGGGGTCTTCTTCGAGCACGCTCTTCATGTAGGTTTCTTCATCGGCATTGACGATTTCATCTCCCTTTTCGCGAGCCGTCAGGATGGCGAGCAGGCCGCCGTCCTTGCCAGGGGACATGGTGAGCTTGTACTCATCATCGGCGTCGGGCTCGACGAGCATGTCGTTGACAGGCAGGATGCCGTTGTAGTCGTCTTGGAAGCTTTTGATCGCCTGAACGAGGTCTTGGCACTGCTTGCGCGCTGTGGACTCACGAGCACTGTCGACCATGCCCATGATGGTGGGGTAGCCGATGGCGGCGAGTGTACCGAGGATGGCGATGACAATAATGAGCTCAATGAGCGTAAAGCCCCTACGCAAATACAAGAGAGATGAACTTTTCATGATAAAGACATACTAGCATGCGAGCTCTCAGCAGGCAAGCCGTAAATGATGCCTCTTGCATGACAGGAGCATTTTTCTTGCTAGGCTCGCGGTGGGCGGTGGAGAGAGGTCGGCGCGCTGCGTATCCGTCTCGAGCTCGCGTGCTATCTCAAATGGGGTTGACATGCTGGGTGAAAATTGCTAGATTGGACTCGTTCATTGCCCCAGCTCTATGATGCGTACCTTATTCCTTGTTTTTGTCTTAACCGTCCCTTCTATCGCCGCGCCCACGCCGAGTACTCTGCCTGTGAGCTCTGCCTTGGCCTGGGGAGGATCGTCGACGACGTCTGAAACGATGCTTGCGCGTCGCGGTGGGAGTCGTGGTGGGGGCTGGAGTGGCTCGCGCAGCCGCTCGTCTGGCTTTTTTAGCTCGTCGTCACGATCGGGCTCCTATGGGCATCAGGGCTATTCGTCAAGCCCCCTGTCGAGTGCGCAGCGATCCAGCTATAGTCGTCTGCCTTGGTATACGCGCATGTGGTACACGCTCAAGGGATTCATGCTGTCTTCCTTTATGGGGATTGGTTCGTTGATTCTCATCGCGGTTGCCTTCCTCTTTCTCAAGTCGCGCTTCTCAGGCTAGCAAAAGAACAGCTCAGCATCCCCGTGCGGGGGATACTGAGCTGCTGAAATTGTTTGCAGAAGCAGGGAGGATTATTTGTTTTCTTCGCCGAGGAAGCTCTGCTTGAACTGATCGATCTCGGAGATTACCTTCTTGAGCTGCTTGAGAGCCTGTGGCAGCTGACGCGTGCAGACCATCTGGCGTCTGATGCTCACGTAGCTATCAGCGGGGAGTCCCCAATAATGCTTGCCTGCTTCGAGATCGGAGATGACGCCTGATTTGGCCCCGACGATGGCTTGGTCCCCGATGCTGAGGTGTCCCGCGATGCCGCATTGTGCCGCGATGGTCACGTAGTTGCCGATCGTGGTGCTGCCTGCGATGCCTGTCTGAGCGACGATGATGGTGTGCTTGCCCACGCGGACGTTGTGCCCGATCTGGACGAGGTTGTCAATCTTGCAGCCCTCTCCGATGATGGTGCGTCCGAAGCGCGCGCGGTCGATGCAGGTATTCGCCCCGATGTCGACATGGTCACCGATGACGACGATGCCTACCTGATCAATGGTGTCATAGCTGCCTGTCTCCTTGTTGAGGAGGAAGCCAAAGCCATCTGATCCTATCACTGCTGCGGGCTGGATGACGACATGGCTGCCGATCTCGCAGCGCTCACGCACGGTGACGCGGGCATAGAGCTTGCAATTCTCGCCTATCGTGACTCCTTGCCCAATGATGCAGCCTGGACCTATGTCACAGCCATCGCCGATGCTCGCGCCGCGCTCGATGATGCAGCCCGCGGCGATGCGCACCTTGTCCGCGTTGAGCGTGACTCCATCTTCGATGATGGCTTGTGGTGAGATACCGGGGGTGAAGCTCTGGGTCGCTTTCATGAAATGCGATACCAGTGCATTGAAGGCCAGCGAGGGATTCTCCACCTCGACGTAGATACGCCCCGCGGGGTACTCGGGGAGGGAGGGGGGGACGAGGATGAGCCCTGCCTTGCTATGCAGGTAATCTTGATAGTACTTCTCATTGCCCAAAAAGGCAACCTCAGAGGGGCAGGCTTCTGATAATGTCGCGACTCCAGAGATGCTGATCTCTGGAGTCGTCCCTAGGAGCTTGCCCCCCGTGAGGCTGAGGATATCTTCTACACTCAGCTTCATATGGGGAGTATGTTTGTTGATGAATGGGTTATTGTGCTGCGGGTGCGCCATTGGCACGCTCAAGCTCAGCTTGTGCGTCGTAGCCTGCAGGGGCACCTGCGTTGAGCTTCTTGATCATCTCAGGGGTGATGTCGAGGCTCTTCTTGACGAAGGGGAATACCATGGTGCCGAGTGGGGGGGAGGCGGCACCCGAGTTGATGACGAGGTCGTAGTTGCCTGCGCCTGCGGCTTCATCGACGAGCTGCTGGATGTCCTGGAGGAGAAGCAGGATCTCACGACGCTGCATTTCCTTGAAGGCGAGCTCGCGGCGCTGGCGGAAGCTGTTGAACTCCTGTTCGATAGCCTGTGCTTGGTTGAGCTTCGCGGTGAACTCGGCTTCGATTTTCTTCAGAGCAGCTTGGGAGAGGGAGGGATCCTTCTTTTTGCGGATGGCGTTGAGCTCCTCGCCGAGTGCTTTGAGTTTTTCTGCGCGAGCGCGCATTTCTTCTTCGATTTGGGTTTTTTGCTCATTGAGGCGCTTTTCGGCATCAATGCGCTTGTAGAACGACTTGTAGAGATCCTGCATGTTGACAGCAGCGATCTTTACTTCTGCTTGGACGGTGGTAGCGAGCGCGCACGCTGCAACCATAAGACCTGTAAGAGCGGAGAACTTCATAATAATATAATATGTATTATAAACTGTATAAGACAAGACGCATTATAGTTCATTTGGCTACAGACGTCAAGTTCCAGAGTTCAAAAAATGCGATACTGACAAAATGAGAGCGCGTCACGCGCCCTATTCAGCTCTCAAGCGTGCGTCGCATGGAGGTAGCAGTCGCGGGTGTGGTCGTTGACCATGCCCGTGGCCTGCATAAAGGCGTAGGCGATGGTGGAGCCAAAGAATTTGAAGCCGCGCTTCTTGAGATCCCTGCTCATGCGATCGGAGATGGGGGAGGTCGCGGGCAGCTCGCTGCTGCCTTCCCAGCTGTTGATGATGGGCTCATGCCCCACGTAGCTCCATATCATGTGATCAAAGCTGCCGTATTCCTTCTGTATCTCTAGGAAGAGCCTCGCATTGCTGATGGCGGCGCGTATCTTGCCCTGATGGCGGATGATGTCGGGGTTGGCGAGTAGTGCCGCGACCTTTTGCTCATCATAGTTGACGATGATCTCGGGGTCAAACCCATCAAAGGCAAGGCGGAAGGCGTCGCGCTTCTTCAAAATGGTGATCCACGACAGCCCTGCCTGAAAGCACTCAAGGGTGAGCATCTCAAAGAGCTTTCTGTCATCGTGTACAGGGCGGCCCCATTCCTCATCGTGGTAGCGCTTGTAGATCTCTGAGCCGTCGACCCAAGCGCAGCGGGGGAGTTCTGCCTCAGTTTTCTGTTCTTCCTTTGTAATCATGGCGTGAGTATATCTCATCTTTTGCGCTGGAGAAAGGTTTTTATTCTTGCAGCTTGCCCTAGAAATGCCTATGATCTAGCCACGTGATGTATCCTAAGCTTGTTTCTAACAATATGCCATCGGTTAAGCGCGTTTCTTTTGGGAGTTATTTAGTTCTCTTTTTGGGAATCGCGTTGTTTTTTGTTGCTGTATCCACAATCATCTATAGCGAGCTCCAGTCCTCGCGACGAGCGGTTACGCTCAATGAGATGGCGCACCTTGTGCGAGATGTGAGCGGCGAGGAGAGGGTTTTCTCCGAATACGAGGGAGATTATGTCTTTGTCAATGGACAGATGAGCTCGCAAGCGATGTTATCAGACCAGGAATTTGCCCTCCAAGCGAGAGCTATTACCCTCCAGCGTTCAGTTGAGATTTTCCAATCAGTCGAGAGAGTTGAGCAGATTACGGGAGCTGAGCGTGAGCGTAGGATCAAGCAGGGATTGCCTACTGCTACTACTGTTTACTATAGCCAGTGGGTGCCTGCTGCGGTAGAAAATAGCCCCCCAGCTATCGCTCAGTCGTCGAGCAGCGCGGCTCAGCACTTGCACTATTCCAGCTACATTCAATATGCGAAGCACGTCATGCTCGGAGCCTACCAGCTCACGCCAAGCATTCTTGAGCGGCTGAATTTGCCCCAAGTGGTCGTCGATCATACCAAGCTGGATATCCCTGTGAAGCTTGCATCGCGTGTCACGATGGATGAGCATTATCTCTATATTCTATCCTCCGATCATCGTGCGCAGCAGCGTGAGGCGGCATCGATATCCCCCCAGCTGGGAGATCAGCGCCTGCGATGGTATGTCACGCTGCCCGGAGAGCATCTGAGCATCATCGCCCAGCAGCAAGGCATGGGGCTCGTGCCTCTGAGTAGCTCTAGTGAGAAGGATGTCACGATCTCTCATCTCGGGCTCACGACACTGCCTGCTCTGCTGGAGTATAGTGCTGACCGTGAGAGCTATGAAAAGCGGACATTGCGCCTCGGCGTCGTGCTCGTCCTGTGGATTGCGTTTTGCTTCATTACGGGACGCATGGTCCGTATAGCCCCAGGATCATTTTTTTGGGTTGGCCTTGTCCATCGCTTTGGCTTTATTTCGTCGCTGTCGTTGACCGTGCTCACCCTCTTTCCTATTATTTCTGTGGCTATCTTGCGTAGTGAGCCGCAGCGAGGTTTTATTTTATTGTTAGTCAGCCTTTTTTTGAGTGTTCTTTTCTACTTGCTCTGTACGAGTCGAGGACGCGCGGTCTTGCGTGATCGCATGATGCATTCTGCTGTTTACAGCAGGGGAAATAACTAGAGGGGGCGTGGTGGTTTTTACTTTGAGAAGTTACTAAAATGGCAGCGATCTACCTATATGATAGGAGATGATCAAATAAGGAGTATTTATTTTTCTCGAAAGAAAATAATTATTTTTAATTATTGTTTAGATGGGTTATAAAATTTATAACTAGATGAGCAAAAAAGCGCACCGAAATATTCGGCGCGCTTTTTGATGCTATTAGCTATAGTTTAAGGAATTTCTAAATTTTCGATATTCTAATATGCGAATGAGGAATTTGCGTCACGCGGTAGTGTTTGGGTGATTTTAGGCTGTATTTTCTGCGATTTTTCATCTCAGCAGATACTCAGAGCTATTAATTCGAGAAAATCTTGCTCTAAATTCATCTCGAAATTCCTGCCGCGCCTGAAATAAGAGAAGTTCCCTTTATTAGTTAGTTGATAAACGTGGGAGTTTATGAAACCAAGATATAGTCAAGGGCTGTTATCTGGTGCAACTAGTAAATACTTCCTGCGCTGGTGTTCGACGTCGTGTTTGCATTTGGAGGAGTTGGAACGGTGGTCGTAGCGGCAGCAGGAGCTGTGGTCGTAGCGGCAGCAGGAGCTGTGGTCGTAGCGGCAGCAGCAGCTGTAGTCGTGCCAGCAGCAGCTGTAGTTGTAGTGGCAGCAGCAGCTGTGCCATTGTGAGCTGCATTATTCGCCGCTGAAGTAGTGTTTGTATTGGGTACACCAGTGAAACAGGTATCACTATCAAAGTTAATGATGCCATTGATGTTGTTGGGGATGTATACCTTGGAAGCGGGACTGGTGACCATAGCTTGGTAGCCTTCTATGATCTTGGATGCCATGAGGAGTTTTGCTGCAGCTTCATTGCCTACTACGGAGGCAATTGCAGTAAGATATTTCATTTCTGCCCCAGCTCTGATTCGAAGCGATTCTTCCAAACCGTGTGCTTTGGAGATCGTTGCTCGACTTTCTCGATCTGCCTCCACTTGTTGGAGCATAGCACTGCTGGTGTCTTTGTTTGTAGTTATACCCTTGATATCCAAAGAAATAACACGCACACCCCAGAGATCCGTGGACTTGCGCAAGATGACAATAATGGTATCAGCCAGCGCTCGTCTCGCTTTAGATACGGCATCAAGTTCCATTTTCCCAATTTCTGCGCGTAGTGTATTAACGACGGTTTCTATGAGAGAGGTAAGGAGATCATCAACTACGTAGACAGCCTTGATAGCGTCGTGAATCTTCCAGCGTAACGCACAACTTACTTTGACAATAACGTTGTCTTCAGTGATACAATCGCGAGGTTCTGTAGTGGTGATATGTTCTTTGAGCTTGATGAGGTATTTTCCCTTCGATAGTTTACCGTCCCAGTTTTCAGGTACGGCCTTTATCTGCTCTAGGATCGGGATGTGGATAGCAAGTCCACTTTCCTGAGTTCTGCGAGGTCTTCCGAATCTCTCAACGATGCGACAGTGAGCTTCGGGAATGGCTGTTATAGGCATAATTTGTTTCTATAATATGGGGTTTGACTTTAGGTGTTATATTTTCTGATTGAGAAAAAGAATGCGGAATGAGAGATATAGCAGCATTAAACGTTGACTACTTTGCTAAATCGCTTAGCCGTGTGAAGAGAGTTAAGAATGAATATGAGAGCTGCGATTTGTGAGTTTGACTTAGTTTCAGGTGTTTGATGGGGGTGAGTCGCCAGAAATAACCGACTGTGAGGGAGATGTGTTATAATTAATGCTTCTCTGGCTGATCATTTGGTGGGTCAGTATTTCTTTTCTCTAGGGTCACAACGTATGAGCTTACTGAGCATTTCTTTGTAATACGAACAATGTCGCCTTCTTTAGGGTCAGTGTAGTCCTCCTCAGGCGTAACGCCACATATCGAACCCTCGAAATGGATAAAGTAGTCCTTCTTTCTAATTGTCAAGGGAGCTTTCTGATCTATTGGATATTTAGTAGGTGAGTCATTAAATATAATTTTTTCAATAAACTGAATCATTGATCCAGAGATGAATTTGTACTGTATCCATAATTCTGATATAAGAATTACAATGAAGATAGCGACGCTCCATCGCTGAGGAATCCCCAAGTTTAGCTCAATGTAGAGTGTGAAGTACGCTGCGAGAATCATTAGGGCGAGTCCTGCCAAGAAATCGACATTTAAGAGAAATAGATCCAGTAAAAAAAATGTCACAGACACCACAAGTAACCAATGGAGTGCATTCCAAGGATTAATATTAAGAAAATTAAATATATATTCTATCATATACAAAAAAGGGGGGTGATTTTAAAAAGGAAACTAAACTGATAGTATTAAAGTATGCGTTGTGTGATTGAGCGTTATTGTTCTCTAATGCTCCTTTCTAAGGGCGCTGTCATTAGATGTTCATGTTGTTTTTATCCTCCTCAACATGCTCCACGATGTATTGACACCCCGTGGAGCATCCTACAACGCAAACGAGGTCATTCTCGCAGGCTGTTTTCTCATTGTTGGTCATAGAGACATTCACGAGGGTGCCGTCGTGTTGAATGAAGTATTCTCCCGCTATTATGATCAAGCGCGCTTTTGTACCCGTTAGGTCTTGATTTGAAAAATCTTTTAGAGTAAAATGTGCGTTGATATACCTAGAAATCAGTGTCGAAATTAATATTGCTAACACGAGGGTAAGGATAAAGACGATGATGCTCCAGTGGGTGGGGAGTTGCAAGCTTAGCTCAAGGTAAAGTGTAACGTAGGTGGCGAAAAAAAGCAATGCAAAGGTGGATAAAATATCGAGCCCCCAAAATAGATCAAATAAAAAAAGAGTGACAGCTATCGCCAGCAGCCAGTGGAGGACATCCGTGGCGGGGAGGCTAAGAAATTCGAAAAGTGATTGGATCATAAAAGGGTGAATGTTGATAATGTAACTGGAGAGGAGTGGCTGGCACCCCGTTTCTAACTACGCGATTGAAATTCTATGAGTTCTTATACGAGAGTAGATCATTTCTCTATTTTGAGAGAAGAGGCTTAGATAAATATAGCTGTATCTAGTCTGATAGCTGTTCTTTAAATCTGATATTAAAGAACTACCAAAGTATGCTCGCAGTATGCGATGTTATTATTAAAAAACTAGAACAGTGTTATCGTATAGAAAAGTGGTGCAAGTGTCAATTCATTTTTCCTAATTTTTCGATAACTAGCATTGAGTGAAAATTTTTCTAGCTTGTAGGCTGGCAAAAATGTTATTATGCCCCGAGCTATCACGTTTCATTCCTTTCTCTATTTTTATGAACTCTAAGACCAAGACCTTTTTCCAGCGTAGTTTTAGCTCGCTTCTCCTTCTCTCTTTACTAGCTGGTGCTGTCATTCTAGATAGCTTTTGGGGTTATGCCGTGCTCATCGGGCTGTTGTGCAATCTGACGAGCTATGAGTGGTTCGTCATGCAGAAGGAGAAGCTCAGTCGCGGCAATAGGCTCTGGGTGCTGCTGGTTTCTCTGATCTATCCATGGCTCTGTGCGCTGGGGTGCTTCTATCTGGGGGAGACTCGAATAGATACGTATACGACTGAGTTCTTAATTGTGGGCTTGATGTTAGGGAGTTTCATCATCTTTACACTCTTGAGCTTCTTCAAGGAGCTCTTTTGCATGGACTATAGGCGGAGGAGTGGGGCTGCGGCTCTCGAGCAGCTGGGGCTGATGCTGCTCTCTTTTGTCTACCCCGTGTGGTTGTTTTGCTTTGCCTTTCTTTTCCTCATGGAGGGCGAGACCGATTTGCTCTTGTGGTTGATTTTGATCACGAAGCTCAGTGATATCTTTGCCTATCTCTGTGGGGTGACGCTGGGGCGCAAGTTCATTGCTCGCCCCTTTAGCCCTACCGTGTCGCCCAAGAAATCGTGGGAGGGCATCATTGGCTCTTTCCTGCTCACGATGCTGGCATCATCGCTGATTTTTTATGGTCTATTCGACACTCTGCCTACAATGACGATCTGGGTCACGCCTGTGATTTTTGTCTTTTCTGTCGCAGGGGATTTGGCGGGCTCGCTTATCAAGCGTGGTATTGCCGTCAAGGATAGTGGCTCGCTGCTGCCAGGTATAGGGGGGGTCTTTGATTTGATTGATTCACCTGCCTTTACGGTTTCTTTGCTCATGGCGATCGCGATGTTGGGAACTATCGCTGATTTTATCTGATGAATCATCCGCGCATACCCATCCTGCTCAACCCCATGGCGGGGAGTCTGCATCGCTCAGGGCTCAATGACTGGCTGCAGGCGAAGCAGGATTACTTCGATTTTATCGAGACGACGAGTGTCGACGATCTGCGCGTGCAGGCGCGCCGTCAGGCGGATCTAGGGGCGGCTGTGGTCGCAGTCGCGGGGGGAGATGGTACGCTGATGGAGGCGGCGCATGGTCTCATGGGGAGTGAGACGGCGATGGGGGTGCTGCCCTGCGGGACGATGAATGTCTTTGCCCGTGAGATTGGAGTGGGTTCGCGTCGATTCGACCGCGCGCTCAAGGCGATGCTGGGCACGCATCGGCAGAGTGTGGATATTTTCCGCGTGAATGAGAAGCCCTTTATCCAGTTGGCAGGCTTTGGGCTGGATGCGCGCGTGGTGAAGAGTGTCACCCCGTGGATGAAGAAGTACCTCGGCGCGGCTTCACACCTCCTCGCAGCGGTGAAGGTCAGCATGGAGCCATTGCCCCAGATCAGCGTGCAGCTCCCGACGGGGGAGAAATTCTACGGTAGCCAAGTGATCCTAGGCAATGGACGCCGCTACGGCGGTGAGGCGATGCTCTTTGCCCATGCGAGTCTCAACGATGGCATGCTGGACATGGCGGTCATCGAGCAAGATAGTGCTAATGTCGCGATGGAGATCGCGCAGGTCATGCTGCTCGGCGGTGCGCATCCAAAGAATGTCAGCGACACGACAAAGCTCGCTCAAATCGACGAGTGCCATATCTGCTGCGAGGGCAAGCTCGCCTACCAGCTTGACGGCGACTACGCGGGGACGATCTACCCAGGTGAATCTGCCCATATCCGACGATCCAGTCAGAAGCTCAAGGTCTGTGTGCTCAGTGAGAAGAATCGCGGATTCGCCCTCCCGCAGCAGCTGCCTTGGCTGGACTACATCCACGGATTTATCAAGCATAGCCAGAGGCGCAGTTGATCGCCTCCACCATGCGCTGCACGCGCGCGCTAGGCAGGATACCCCACTCCATCTGGTCTGTCACGTAGGCAAAGGAGATGCCCGATGCGAATTGAGCACAGGCATGCGCGCCTCCAGCTCCTGCGTGCCCGAAGCCACCCTGCGGGATGACGCCCTGTTTCTCCATGAGAGCCCCGCAGCTGTAGCTCATGGGCTGCTGGAGGATGCAGTCCTCTCCGCGCACCTGTACTGTCGTCAGAGCTCGTCGCAGCTCGGGGGAGAATAGGGGGCTACCTTGCCCCATGAGTAATTGATAGAATCGCGCCAGCCCGCGCGCCGAGGCGACCGCTCCCTTCGCTGGGTCTCCGCAATGCCACGCGCGCGGCTCATTCATTTTGCGAATGCTATCTAGACCTCGTATAGAATGAAAGGCAGCGTGTACCTGTGTGCCCTCGCGGAGATAGTCGCGGTAGAAGGCGTCGCGACCTAGCTCGGGTCTGTCCGCGAGATGCGGCGGGCGCAGACGCTTGATGCGGGGATAGAGTTCTTCAGAAAAATTTCCTAGATAGACGTCTAGGTCATGGGGCGCGCGTATCTCTCTCTCCCAGAAATGCCAGAGACGCTCACCAGTCAGCTCCAGCATGAGGATAGCGAGGATGGGACCTAGCGTATGCGGGTGATACCCGAGCTGCGGCGGCTGCCACGCGGGTGTCGTCTGCTCGATGGCGAGGCGGCAGTCTACGAGATCAAAGAGGCAGGCAGGGCGCGCGAGCGCGGCGAGTCCCAGCTGATGGGAGAGCAGCTGGGCTATCGTGCCTCGCGGCGCGGGGAATCGCGGCCAGAGCAGCCCGATCTCCATCTGCTCATCATAGCCCTGCCGAGACAGCGCGAGTAGCAGGGTGGCCGCCGAGATCATTTTTGTGACGGAAAAAACAGGAACAAGCGTATCGGTATCCCAACCCGCGCCCCGTGCGATGGAGAAAATCTCCGCCCCCTCGCGCCAGACGCTCACCGAGGCTCCCCCTCGCCTGATCTCAGCGAGTGCTTCGTGGCAAACTTGCTCGAGTGTCTTCATGGGTGAACTTGGATAGAGCAGACGAGTAGCAGCTCATCTACAACGCGGAAATGCACTTCGTAGGCATCAAAGAGCAGGTGGTACATGCGCTCAGGGTCATTCTGATATGCGGGGCGGGGGTCTTGCTCCAGCACCTCCGTCAGCGCGCGCTTCCAATCCTCATCGAGAGCTCTGATCTCGGGGGCGAACTGCACCGTGAGCGGGGCTTTCCACGCGCGGGATTGGGTGAAGCCACCGCATGCCTCAGGGATAGAATCCGCATAGGGTACGTAGGGTTTGATATCGTAGATGGGCGTGCCGTCGACGAGGTCTGCTCCTGACACCTCGATGATGGCACCATCGCTGGCATGGGGACATAGCTGCCCGATGCGTACCACGGAGAGCGCGAGTCCATTGGGGCGAAAGGACGAGCGCGTGGCAAAGACGCCGAGACGCTCATTGCCCCCGAGGCGTGGTGGACGCACCGTGGGCTGCCACCTTTCCCCATGGAGGTGAAAGCACCAGATGAGCCAGAGGTGGGAAAAATCCTCCAGCCCGCGGAAGCACTCGGGCTGCCTGTAGTCGGGCTCAAAGACGATCCAGCTGCGCACCGCGCGCGCCACATTGGACTGGCGCGGGATGCCGAATTTCTCCTTGAAGGGGGAGCGTATGTGGGCGATGGGCTGCATCATGAGGGCGTCTCGACGCCAAAGGCCTCGCGCATCACGGTATAATAGACCTCGCGCTTGAACTCAGGCACGGATTCAAAGTCAATCTCCTTGGGCAGAATCCAGCGGTAATCGCAGAACTCCTTCTGATCCAGCCAGGGCTCGGAGCGCATGTCGTGGAGGCGGAAGAGGAAGTAATGCTGCTCCTGTCCCGCATAGGGGATGCCTCGCTTCAAAAAGACGCGCTCGCGATCGGCTGCACCGTAGTCGTAGCGGTAGGGACCATAGCTTGCAATGACATCGTACTCATTGGGACGCAGCCCTGTCTCCTCCATTCCCTCGCGGTGCGCGGCACTGAGAGGCTCTTCTCCAGCACTCATGCCACCTTGGGGGAACTGCCAGCTGCCACGAGGCTTGCAACGCTCACAGACGAGGATACGACCATCGGGTCGCTGGTAGATGACCGCCGCATTGGGACGGTAGAGTTCTTTTTTGCTCATAAAACGGGCACATTTTACAGTGCAGACGGGCTCTTGGCAAGCGGTTTTTTTGCTCGTGTGCCGAGAGCTCGCGAGGAGGGCTTGAGATCAGATCTCCTCGATGATTTCTTCCTGTGGCAGGCGTGATTTGGGCAGCTTTGCGTTGAAGTCATTCTCCGCATGATGTCCGACGGCGACGATAAAGGCGGAGGTGAAGCCGCGCGCCCTGAGGCCGAACTCCTCGTCGAGCACCTTCATATCCGCCCCCTCCATGGCAATCGTGTCGAGCTCCATGGCGGCGGTGCCAAAGAGGAAGTAGCCGAGATTGAGATAGACCTGCTTGTCCGCCCAGTGCTGGAGATCTTTGTAATCATACTGGTGAAATCTGACAAAAATACTGCGTCCCTGATGATTTTGCGCCTTGAGCTCCTCGTTGCCAAAGCGTCCATCGAGCTCTTCGCAAGCGAGAACATGTTGGAGGTACTCGTCGCTGATCTGTGTCCTAGAGGCGAAGACGACGACGGCTCCTGCATCGAGAACTTTTTGTTCATTAAAGGAGTAGAATCCCTGTGTGGCGCGAGCGACGCGCGCCTTGCCCTCGGCGGTGGTCGCGAGGATGAAGTGCCATGGCTGCACATTCGTCGAGGAGGGGGAGTACTGGAGGAGGGCTTTGAGCTGCTCTAGCTCTGCGGGGCTCAGGGGCTGCGTGGGGTCAAAATGCTTTGTCGAGTAGCGTTTATGCTTGATGATTGCGTTGATATCGGTCATGAAGAAGGCGAGAGACGGGTTATGTAGCCTCTCGCCTAGATGAAATCAAAATAGAGTGGATCAATCAACTGCTATCTATGCCATCGTCAGGAAAGAAAATCGACCTCGATATCCTCCTGCCCCGATATCAGCTCCGCGATCACGGGCACTCCGCAGAACTCCTCGATCTGTCGCCTATTGGTCAGACTCGCCAGATCCCACTCCTCGGCGCGGTGGTTGAGGATGATGCCGACGCATTCGAGACCCTGTGCTTTGATTGCATTGACGGTGAGGATGGTGTGGTTGATCACGCCGAGCTTGTTCTCCGCGACGAGGATGACGGGCAGTCCTAGCTGCTGGGCAAAGTCACCCATCGTGTAGCCTGTCTTCATCGGCACATGCCAGCCCCCCGCGCCCTCGACGAGCACGATGTCGTGCCCCTCGCAGAGCTGTTCGTAGCCCGAGAGTAGCGCGTCGGTGTCGATGTTGATTTTTTCTAGCTCGCTTGCGATGTAGGGGGCGGTGGCGGAGCGGAGGTAGAGGGGATTGATCTGCTCGAGGCTCAGCTTGCTCGCGCAGGCGTCGCGTATCGCGCGCGCATCTGCGCGGTCGCCGCAGGCGATGGGCTTGTAGCCGACGGTTCGCTTTCCCTGTGCGGTGAGCTCGCGCAGGAGGCAGCAGGTGACGTAGGTCTTGCCCACGTCGGTATCAGTACCAGCGATGAAATAATGTGGCATAAGAGATAATCAGCGATAGATGAGAGTTGGGTGAGTGGGTCCTCAGGGCGCGACGAGGTAGGCATCGCCGTACTCCACGTCCTGCTTTTTCTCGCGCTCGATGCCGCCTTCTTTGACCGCGACCCAGACGACGATGGCGATGAGAAGTGAGATGAACTTTGCCTTGGTATTGATGGTGCAGAAGCGGGTGATCTTATTCCACATAGTTTTGTTGATTAAAGAGTTCGCGGAGACGGGTGGAGAGATAGGTGATGTCTACATTGCGCTCGAGTGTGTTGCCCACAGCGATGGAGACGGCTCCTGTCTCTTCGGAGACGATGATGACGACCGCGTCAGTCTCCTCCGCGAGGCCGATGCCTGCGCGGTGACGCAGCCCCATTGAGCTGTCGCGCAGCTCGCGATTCGTCACTGGGAGGATGGCCGCCGCGCCGAGGATGCGCTCATTCTGGATGAGAACCGCTCCGTCATGGAGCAGCGTTTTGGGCAAGAATATCGTGCCGATGAGCTCGCGGGAGAACTCTGCGTCGAGCCTGACGGCTGAGGCCATGTAGGCGTCGAGGTTGATCTTGCGCTCGAGCGCGAGCAGGGCACCGTAGCGGCGGTGCGCGAGCCAGGTGACCGACTCGACGATGCTCTCAATGAGGTCGTCATGCTGCTCCTTGTTGCCAAAGAGACTCAAGAAATGCTTCGTGCCTATCTTGGCCAGTCCCGTGCGTATCTCCTGCTGAAAGAGCACGACGAGGATGGTGCCGATACCGATGAACATGCTCACGATGTACTTGAGCACCTGAGCTTGGAAGATCTCTAGCAGGATAGATCCGCCTATCACGAGTGCGGTCAAGCCAATCATGATCGCAGCTCCGCGCGAGTTCTTGAACACGCGATAGATCTGATAAAAGAGAAACCATAGGACACCAATCTCAAACAGGGCGGTGAGTAGCGAGTAGCTCGGCATAGTGCTATGCTAGCGCAGTGGGCTCTAAATTGCAAGTGATAATTCTCTCAGTCCTGCGTCTAGGCGGTGGGCTGCATATGAATTCTCTGACTTCGGGCACTTTTTGCTAGCCAAGCGGGGGGAGATAATATACAACTAGTGGCTATGAACATGCATCGTTTCTACCTCATTGCCCTGACGCTTCTCTTCACCTTCTTTGCAGGACTACTCCATGCCGAGGACGAAGATCAACCCAAAGTCAAGGTCGACCGCTACGAGCTCAAAGAGGCTCAAGTCTGGGTGAAAAATCAGCTCGCAGTAGCGAAAAAAGCAACCGCCACACTCAAGAAGGTCAAAGACGAGAAGTCTGCCGAAAAGGCGCTCAAGGTCTTCAAAAAACTCCTCCCCTCCACCGAGGGCACGCAAACAGCTCTCGGCACAGCAGGTCCCGCAAAGGCTCCTGAGGGTGCCGCCATTGAGCAGGTGCGCGAGAAATCTGCCTCCAAGATCGAGAAGGCTGGCGAGGCTCTCGACACTCAAATTGAGCGCATCAGAGAACTCGAAATCGGTAATAGCGATCTGGATGCCGTGCTAGATCAGCTGGATAAAATGGAGTTTTAAGGGGGCTAAAATTCTCGCCATTGTGAATAAGGAAATTCAGAAAATCGCTTCACGAGGCAGCTTTTGAGTGCTTTTGGGCTGGATATTCCCAGAATTTTCATCTCAGAGGACACTCTGAGCCATCAATGTGTGAAAAATCCAGCTCTAAAATCACCTCAAAATCTTACCTCGTGAGAAATTAAGCCCCCTTAAGAGCCTCTTCACGATTCTCTGTTAGACGCTCTGGATGAAAAATCCTTTAGATCGGGCAGAATGTTCGTGACATCAACGTGAAATTATGATGGAATGGAGAACATGGAATACACAAGCTATACTCTCTATCCTGTCGGTGCCATGAGTGCCCGAGCGGCAGCGCAGCCTCGACAGGGTGTGCTACTCCGATCCGAAGACGGCGGTCACGCCTGCCTCCAGCCTTGGACTGAGCTGGGGGATGCCCCTCTCGAGTACGAGCTCGAGGCGCTGCGCGAGGGCAATCCTCTGCGCCTCGGTGCCTGTGCGCTGCGCTGCATGGAGTTCGACGCTGCGGCTCGCGCCAAGAAGAAAAACCTCTTTGACGGCATCCAGATCCCCCGCAGTCACGCGACGCTCACGGTGAGTGCCACTCCTTCCCAGGTCTACAATCTCAATCAAAAGGGATTCAAGGTTGGAAAGATCAAGGTGTTGCCTCGCCTCGAAGTCACGGCGGCTCGCCTCGTGAACTTTGCCGCCATCGTCCCCGATTGGAAGTGGCGTCTGGACTTCAACTGCACGCTCACGGTCGAGGAGACGCTCCAGTTCTGGAGCATGCTCTCTCCAGGGATGAAGCAGCGCATCGACTTCATCGAGGATCCCTGCTACTACAACGTCATGGACTGGCAGCGCCTCCAGGACGCGGGCATCCCGCTGGGCTACGACATGCCTCTGCAGAACGAGGAGCAGATCCCTGAGCGCACCAATACGCCCATGATGCGTCTCGTCAAGCCTGTGCGTCATAGCAGCAACAAGGGGCTGCCCGTCTTCACCTCCTACCTCGACCACCCCGTCGGTCAGTGCTGGGCCGCCTTTAATGCGGCTCTCTACTACACGGGCAAGCCTGAGGAGGATATCCCGCTCTGCGGGCTGGTGACGCAGCATGTCTATCGCCCCAATGTCTTCTCCGAGGAACTGGGACTGGATATCACGCCGAACTTTAGGGCACCTTCGGGTACTGGGCTGGGATTTGACGAGCTCCTAGCCGCACAGGATTGGAAGAAGCTCTACTAGCGATCCTATCAGGGATATCCCTATTATTCTAACATGGTGCTCTCGGTTGTCAAATCGAGAGCACTTTTTTCGGGACGCGTGATCTTCTTATGACGGGCGCAAGTCAATAGAATGCATACTGACTCGTGCCTTCAAAATAAATATAATGAAATACACAAAATAATCTTGCAATCGTAATTGATGTTTTATAAAATCTCCTTGAATAAGGAATTATGAAGAAGTATGTAAAAATAGGGGTTGTTCAGAATTTTTCAATTTGTGGTGATTTTTCACGCAATCTTCGCACCATCGTGCAGGGGTATCGCGATTGCATTGATCAGGGGGCTGATGTGGTGGTCGCCTCGGCCTATAGCCTCGCGGGTGCGCAGGCAAAGGATCTCTGCCAGCGCGAGTCATACCTCCACCAGAGCAAGCTGGCACTCACTGCTCTGGCGCAGGAGATCAACTGTGCTCCTCTGGTTCTAGCGAGCTATAGCAAGGAGCTCACCGCTGGTGAGCATGAGGAGCTCTCCGCTCTCTATGGCGATGGCAACTATGAGATGCAGCTGGACTCCCGCCTGACGCCCTTTCTCCTGACTGACGGGGTGGTGGTGCAGCTGCAGGAGGCGGAGGTGATCTCGCTGATGGGAATGAGCTTCAGTATTGAAATCGGCGATGAGGAGAGTGTGCTGGACTTGCCTGATTTAGATTTTTCCCTGCGCCTGACCACGCAGTCATGGCACACGCGCGCTGTGTCGAGTGCTGACGCGTCGCGGCGCTGGGAGGCTCAGATGAATCGCGCTCCTCTCGTGAGTGTGAATGCAGTGGGGCTCGCAGAGGGCTGTCTCTATGCGGGCGGCTCGGCTGTGTATGGGGCGGCAGGTGAGCTGCTCGGGCGTCTCGATTACTTCCGCGAGGATAGCAGGGTGATCGCACTGGATGCCCCAGCTCTGCCAGCGGAGCTACCCACCGAGCCAGAGTTGCTGCACCAAGCCCTCGTAATGAGCATACAGAAGAGCGTGGAGCAGGGAGGCTACAAGGGGGTATGCCTCGCTATGGATCATCTCTATGCACCCCTGCTGCTGCTGCTCGCCAGCGAGGCGGTGGGCGTGTCGCGCGTGCAGGCGATTTGCTACGGCGCGCAGGATGTGCATGCGGCGTCTCTGGGGGTGGACTACCAGCTGCTCGATGTGGATGTCCTCGCAGAGCAGCTGCGCGGGCAGGCGCATCTGGCCGATGTGCAGGCGCGAGCGATGCAGCAGCGTCTGCGTGCCTGTATTACGATGGGGGTAGCGGAGTCTCGGCACTCCTTGCTGCTCTCAGCGCTTCATCGTCAGCAGATTATTCTGGGCGATTTCATTCTCTTTGGCCAATCTTGTGCGCATCTCCTGCCGCTGGGGAGTCTGGATGAGAGCGAGATTTGCCGACTCATTGAATGGCTGGCTGGTTTTTATCCTGAATATTTCACGGATAGATACCGTGTGCGCTGCCCTGAGCTGGAGAGCATCCTCCATGAGACCTATGATGTGAATCAGGGATTTAGCCAGCTGATGCATGAGCATCCTGACCGCTATTTAGAAGGTGATGTACGCTACGTCCAGCGTCGCTGTGCGGCTGCGGCGGTGAAGCACGCGTCGCTGCCGCTGAAGATCTCGACGCAGCCTGAGGCGCAGCAGCATGATTATCCTTGCGCGCATCGACTGCTTGATTAGCGCTGCGCGCGCGAGGCACTAGGTCGTGCAAGTCAACGCCGCCGCAGCTGCTCAAAATGATTAGCGTTGAGCGCGAGGTTCTAGCTCGCTTTTGCTCCTGATGCTGTGCGGCTCAGTCGGTGCCGCGCGAGGGTGAGCTGCGGCGTGAGTGGATTGCCATGGGCACCAGTTGTCGGGAGTGTCTTCTCTATTGTATCGAGTAGCTGGATGGCTTGTTGGTAATTGCCTTGTACCTCTAGTCTATAGAGCTCAATGATGTGGGCAAATGTGTCCATCGCGTATTTGCTCGTCTCGAGCTGTAGCGGCTTTGAGCTGCCGACGGTGCGGCGATCTGCAATGAGCTCAGCGAGCAGCAGGAGGTCGTGTCGTAGCTTGGAGCTCGAGGGCTTGTCGCTCTCAATGAGCTGTTTTTGCGCTGCAATGTCGCGCGAGAGCTGCTCGAGTAGATCATCATTGCCACTTTCCAGATAGCTCAGTACCCAGCGTAGCTCCAGCCCCCACAGCTGGACGAGGGGGGCTTCTTCGCGGTAGGAGAGGTGGGTGGCGAGTGAGATGAGCTCACTGGATGTACCTTCTTCGAGCTGCTCAAGGAGGTGCTTGGCTAGCTTTTCGGCCTTGAGATTGTTGATATCTGGTGCGTCCTGAGCACCTGACGCATCGCCTGTCGGGCTCTCCTGCTGCTGCGCATTCCTGCTGCCGCGCGCGCTGGCGGGACTGGGACTGACGCGCTCATCGCTGTCGGGCGAGTTCAGCGGCAGCCAGCTGAGGATGCAGCTTAGCAGCGTGACTGCGCCAGCAGCGTAGATGAGCTTTTGGTAGCGCTGCCAGGGGTATTTGCCCGAGACTTTTGCTTGGAGTATCTCCATGGTGTCTTCGATCTCGTGGATGAGTATCTCATAGTTCTGCGGGCGGTTTTTCACCTCAAAGTTGGTCATGTGGTCGACGAGTCGCGCGATATCTCGATCGAGCCGGGGGAGGATTCTGCTGATGGAGGGCAGTGTCTTTTTGGCATTGTACCACTGGTCACTGCTCTTGGGGACGTGGACGTGGTCGAACATATCCTTCATCGTCAGGATGCTTCGCAGTGTCATCCCCAGAGCATAGATGTCGGCGCGCTCATCCTCGGTCTGCTGCATGAGCGTCTCGGGAGCCGCGTAGAACGGGGTCGCCCAGATGGTGTCACCCTGCTCGCACTCACCGACGGCGAGCGCGAGGCCGAAGTCGATGAGCTTTGCTTCGCCTGTCGAGGTGAGCAAGATATTGCCTGGCTTGAGGTCGCGGTGCAGGACTCCCATCTCGCGCGCGGTCTTGAGCCCTGAGGTGAGGAGGTGGGCCATCTTGAGCACGACAAAGGGGTGCGTCGGGGTGTGTCCGCGGACGGAGAACTCGAGATTCTGCCCTGCGAGCAGTTCCATGGCAAAGAAGAAGTAGCCTCGCGCATGACCCGCGGTGTAGACCTTGACGATGGTGGGGTGCTGCACGCGGGCGAGCAGCTTGCACTCCTTTTCAAAGCGCGCGATGCGCTCGGGGTCTAGTCGACAGTTCGCGTTGAGGATCTTGATGGCGACGGTGCGTTCGAGCAGGGTGTCGTAGGCCTCGAGCACGACGCTCATGCCGCCCACGCCGATGATGCTCTTTAGCTCAAAGTGGTCGAGTTGTTTGTGGACGCGCCCTTTTTTCGTGCAGTTGGGGCAGTTCACGAGGTCGAAGAACCCCAAGCCTGAGATGTCGACTCTCGCTTTGCAGTCAGGGCAGAGCCAGATTTCTTTGGGGTCTTCTATCATGATGCGATGGATGGTGGTGGGTGCTGAGGAGGTGTAGGGCGATGGCTGCTCTGGCTTAGGCCTTGTCGGTACCCCAGCGGCGGTGGAGCCACTTTTCGACGGGGGAGAAGAGGATCTTGTCTGCCAGCAGGCCGATGAGGATGATGATGAGCATGACGCCGATGACCTGATGCATGCGGTGCAGTTCACGCCCGTAGTGGAGGTGCTGACCGAGGCCAAAGCCAGAGGCGACAGCGACGTAGATCTCAGCTGCCATGAGCGAGCGCCATGCAAAGGCCCAGCCCTGCTTCATCCCGCTGACGAGGAAAGGGGCGGATGCGGGGAGGGTGACGTGCACAAGCGTGTAGAAGGGGGAGGCTCCCATGGTGCGCGCTGCGCGTGCATAGATGGGGGGCACATTGCGCATGCCATTCTGCGTGGAGAGTAGCACACTCCAGAGGCAGCCCATGACGACGACGAAGAGCAGCGCTGCCTCATCCTGTCCAAACCAGATGCAGGCTAGGGGCACCCAGCAGACGCTGGGCAGAGCCTGGAGCCCCAGTGCGAGTACGCCGAGCGTGTCGTTGACCGCGCGGAAGCGTGCGGCTAGCATGCCGAGAGGCACACCGATGAGTAGCCCGATGATGTAGCCTATCATCAGGCGGCGCAGGGTGACGAGCATGGCCTCGGGGATCTCTCCATTGAGGATATTCACCCAAAGGTAGTCGAGCACGTAGAGGGGGGAGGGGATGATGTAGCAGGGCCAGAGTTCGATGTGGAGTCCGAGGGGGGCGAGGTCTCCTGTCAGGGCTGCCCAGAGGAGGATGAGTAGTAGGAAGAAGCCTGTGGTGAGCGCGGTGCGATTCATGGGAAAGGGAGGCGAGTGGTGGGGAGCGAGGGGGTGAGGGAGGGATTTTCTGTACTTTTTGATAAAAAATTAATCGCTTTCTTTTGCTCCTTGGTAGCCTTTGAGCTCGGCGGTGATCTCTTGAGAGAGGTCGGCGAGGTCGTGGTCATTGATGTTGCGCGGGCGGGGGAGCTCGACGCGGAATTCGCGGCGTACGCGCCCTGGGTGGGGGGAGAAGAGGATGACGCGGTCGCCGAGGCAGACAGCTTCGCGTACATTGTGCGTGACAAAGATGATGGTCTTGCGGCGCGCCTTCCAGATGGTCTGGATGTCGCCGTAGAGCTGCTCGCGTGTCATGGCGTCGAGCGCGGAGAAGGGCTCATCCATGAGTAGGATCTTGGGGTTGGGTGCCAGTGAGCGCGCGAGGGCGACGCGCTGGCGCATGCCGCCTGAGAGCTCGTGGATGTTTGAGTGGGTGAACTTTTCCATCTTCACCAGATGCAGGTAGTACTTTGCCACCTCGAGGCGCTCCTTGTTGTTGAGATGAGGCTTCTGCTTGAGCCCGAACATGACGTTATCAATGACGCTCAGCCAGGGGAAGAGGGCGTGCTCTTGGAACATGACGAGGCGGTCGCGACCAGGGCCTGTGATGGGGAGTCCGTCGATGAGCGCAATGCCGCTGTCGGGCTTTTCAAGACCTGCGATGATGCTCAGTAGCGTGGATTTCCCACAGCCAGAGGGACCGACAAAGCAGACGAACTCACCCTCATTGATGGTGATGCTGGCATTGTCCAGCGCGCGTACGACACCGCTGCGGGTTTGGAAGTCCTTGGTGATGCGCTCGAGATTGAGCGTGGCGGTGGGGAAGCAGTGGATTTCTTGTTCGAGTCGGTCTTGCATGGGGGGATAGGTGAAAGAGTGGTGGAGCTAGGGCATTTACTTGCTTTCGGGGGCGATGATGTCTTTAGCGATGATGCCCTCGATAGGGGGGGATTGGTGGAGGATACGCGCTGCCTGTGCGTCGCGTAAAAAGTCACCGAGTGCCTGTATATCAATGGCGGTGGTGGGGGTGAGGCGTCTCCAGGCGCTCTTCACGATCTGGGGGTCGATGGGGGAGCGCATGAGGAGGCTGAGCTCGGCGATGACCATCTGTTGCGCCTGCTCGGGGTGCTGGATGATCCAGTCGGTGAGCTCGCGATGCGCTTTGCGTACCGTTGCGGCGAGGGCAGGCTCGCGCTCGAACCATGCCTTGCGCGCGGAGAGCAGTGTGGTGACGGCGTCTCTCTGCTCAAGGTAGATCTCTGCGCCTGCGGAGGCGACGAGCTGAGAGACCCAGGGCTCGACGGTCCAGCTCGCGTCGATGTCGCGCTGATCCATGAGCACGAATTGCATGGAGTTGCTGGTGGGCAGGATGAGGACGTCTCCCTTGCCGTTGAGCGTGTTGGTGATGCCGTGTGCGCTCATCCATGCGCGGCAGGCGACGTCTTGGGTATTGCCCAGCTGGGGGGTGGCGACGCGCTTGCCCTTGAAATCAGCGGGGCTTTTGATGCTGCGCCCCGAGGCGGTGAGCAGGGCTGCGCCCCCATTGACCGCGCCTGCGAGGATGAGAACCTCACGCCCCTCGGAGGCGGCGTAGGCATTGATGGCGGGGCTGGGTCCGACGTAGCAGAGATCCAGCGTGCGGGAGAAGAGTGCCTCCATCGCGGTGGGACCTGCGGTGTAGAGATGCCACTGGATCTTATGGTCTGGCAGGTAGCGCTCGAACCATCCTTCTCCTTGGCGGCTCATGTGGCGCGCGACGAGGGCTTGGATGTGGGTGACGTTCGGGAAGTGCCCGATGTTGATGGTGTTGGGATCTTCTTCTGAGCTACAGGAGCTGAGCCAGCAGGTGATCATGCCTGCAAGGAGGAGTGTGTATACGCGGAATAAGCCCATCATGAGGGCTTATACTAGCATGCTTTTGCCGTGGCGTCAAGTGGCGGATTCTCTCTCTGCTTTCCAAAAGTATAACAGGCGTGCTATTTGATCAAAAAAGAGCTCAGCTTTCGCAAGAAAGCTGAGTCTAGGAAAGAGGGGCGAGGGGTGCACCTTAGCGGTGCTCGATGACCTCGTCGGCACTGTAGCGTACCTTGGGATCTTGGGCGTGGCTGTCCTCCTCGTGGCGATGGCCAAAGGCGATGCCGAGCACGGCGCGGTAGGGTGTGCCGTCAAGCCCGAGGATGGCGTCGTACTGCTCAGGCATCATGCCGCCTATCATGCAGCTATCTATGCGCCACTGCGCGACAGCGTGGCTGACGAAGCCTGCGGCGAGGTGGATCTGGCTCTCGATGTAGCTCTTGAGCTTCTCGGGGCTGTCCCAGAAGATGGAGAAGCCCTTGTAGCGGGTGAGTGCTTGCTCGGCCTGCTCGTCGCTGAGACCGAGGATTTCTTTCTTGGAATCAACGAAGCGGCTCAGATCGTCATCATTGAGCTCGCGGCGTCCGCAGAGCACGACGTAGTGAGAGGCGTCAGTGACCTGAGATTGTCCAAAGGAGGCATCGCGCAGCTGCTGGCGTAGCTCGGTGGAGTCTACGACGATGAAGCGCCATGGCTGGATGCCCAGCGAGGAGGGGCAGAGGCGCAGCGTGTCTTCAATCGCCTGCCATTGCTCGTCTGTGAGGTGGGCTGTGGGGTTGAACTTCTTGGTCGCGTAGCGCCAGTTGAGGGATTCGAGATGGGATGAGGTCATATCAATGAGGGGATGGGATTGTTACAAGGTTAGAAGAAGTTCACTGGTGTGGATGCATTCGCCTCGATGAGCGAGAAGGAGAGACCAAAGCCTGTCTCGCGTACGCCACCATTGTCTCGGAAGAAGAGTGTCGCGCCCATCTGCCACGCGCCCATGTTGCGGAAGAGGGAGTACTGCTGGAGGGGGATGGAGTTGAGATTGCGATCGAGGTACATCTCGCTAGCGAGGCTGTAGTTCTCATTGAGGCGTAGGTTGAGCTTCCAGTTGATCTGCTCAGAGTTGTACTGGAGGCTATCGCTGTAGGTGTAGCGGTGTCCGAGATCGATCTCCATCCAGCGCGCGACCTGATAGCGTATGGTGTGCGTGGTGGAGGTAAAGTCGTTGCCCTGCTGCACGATGGGCACCTGGACATCAGAGATGATTTTGAGTCGCTCGGAGGGATTCATCTCGAGTACGGAGTAGAGATTGGAATACTCCGTGAGCGTGTCGTTCTGATCGAGGTTGATATTAAAGAAGGTATTCCAGCGCAGCAGGCGGCGCGTCTCTCCATCGTATCGGGTGGTGAGGTAGTTCTGAAAGCCTATGCGCAGCGTGCTCCAGTCATGCCAGCCGTCAGTACCAGAAAATCCATTGATATCAAGGGGCATGGGGATACTCGTACTGCTGCCCTGAGCGGTCGTCCATGAGTTCACCTGAGGGACGAGGGGGTTGCTCGACGAGATGTGCTGGTAGGAGTAGCTCACGTAGGGCTGAAAGATGTGCTTGACGCCCTCAATCTTGAAATAATCAGATTGGAAGGAGCGGAAGTCGCGCTGGAACTTCATGCTGACGTCTGTCGCGAAGTACGCGCTGAAGCGCGAGTCGTCCTCGATGTCATGGAAGCCGTAGTAGCCATTGTAGGCGACGCCGACCTTGGGCACGACGTTGAACATGTTGAAGAGCTTGAAGTCTGTGGTGAGCTCGTGGATGCTGCTGACGCGAAAATAGCTATCTTCATTCAGCAAGCGCATGTAGTAGTCGCGCACGTCGGGGTCGGCAATCTGTTTGAGCTGCTGCTCGTAGAGCACGCGCTCCTCGAGGGGAACGCGCTGGCGCATGTAGGAGATGCTGTTGCGCGTCTCGTAGTTGATGCGACTCTTTGCGATGGGTTGGCGCACGCGGTAGTAGTTGAACTCCAGGCGCTCGTCTGTCGTGTAGTAGTTGTTGGGGTCGAAGCGTATGAAGACTCCGCGCTCGGAGTAGGCGTTCTTCTTGATGAGCGTGATGGTGTTGTCTGGCTTATCGTTGTCTTGGCTGAGCTCTTCAAAGTAGTCGCTGAGAAAGCGCGCGTCGCTCACAGCATTGATATTGGCCTTGAGACGCCAGTAGCTCGTGGTGCCGCGGCTCAGATCCCAGATGCCCTGTAGTGCCACGCGGTAGCGATCAGCGTCGATGTCGGGGCGCGGGATGCTGGTGGGGTTGTACTGGGGATCTAGATCATGTGTGTAGTACACGGAGAGTCCCGTCATGGCGGGGAATTTCTTGAGATTGCTCGGCTCCTCGAGGTCAAAGCCTAGGCCAACTCCGCGGCGCTCGCGGTAGTCGAGCTTGTTCATGAGGATGTAGTCTGCCGTGGGCATGAAGTTTTCCACACGACGGTTGCCGATGAGGATGCCGTAGTGGTTGAGCAGGTAGACTCCCCAGAGATTACGCGTGCCGGGCTGGGGGAGGTAGCCTTCTTTGGGATTGAGGGAGTGGGAGAAGGGGACGAGACCGAGGAGGGGGACGGGGGTAAATGTCTGCTTGGAGCCTACGCTGAGTCCCTTTGCCTTGAGGCGATCGCCTGGGTAGATTTGCAGCTCCTTGAAGCCGACCCAAAAGCTGGGATCTTTGATGTCATGCGTGCTGACATGCGCCCCGTGGAGCTGGATGTATTTCACCCCCTCCTCATCGGTCAGGTAGGCTCCTGAGTCGGCGCGTACGAGGATGCCGTTGACCTTCACGCGTATTTCTTTAAAGTTTCCCTCCTCGCTCTTCCAGTTGAACTGCGCGCGCGAGGCGCGCATAAGCGAATCGCCGCTGTAGATGGAGATATCTCCTGCGAGCTGCGCCTGCTGTGCCTTGAGATCGACGTCTATGCTGTGGGAGCGTAGCTCATTGCCCGTGTCGGTGAGCAGCTGGATGGGGCTGCGGTCACTGCGGTAGATGAGCGTCTCCTCGGTGCTATCCAGTGAGAGTCTCGCGTCCATGGCGATGATGCTCACGCTGTCGGGGACGGCGGTGCTCTTGCTCTTCTTTATTTTCTCTAAGTTGATAGGGGTGATGTTGGCCTGTTCGCCCTGGGGGAAGACGTCTTCTGGTAGGGGGAGTAGCTCCGCCTTCGCTATCATGGCAAAGGGGCAGCAGAGAAGAAGGCTTTGGAGTGATTTGAGAGTCATTTTCCTAGGGGTTTGATCATCAGTAGGCACGGACATAGGGCAATCGTATTTTCCTAGAAAGTGCTTGACTTGTCAAGCGTACATCACAATTATTGATGATTTTGCGTCAGATGTGCACGTATTCGAGGTCGTTGTCTTGAGGGAATCTTGCAAAATGAGTTCAGTGAAATTGCAGATTTCGAAAATGAGCATTACAGCACGGCTTTTGCTGCTAATTATGCAAAGCACCCTTGATGGGACTTCTAAGCTCGCGTCACGAGCTTCTCTTGAGTTGGATGTTCAAGAGGGGCTCTCGAACAAAAATAAATGCCTGCCCTCTTGCAAGGGCAGGCTGTAGAGGATATGGAGAGCATGGGGTACACCAGATTAGGCGTCGTAGCTGCTCACGAGGCTGCGGATGCGTGCGTTGACATTGGTCAGGCGCGAGCGGAGTACGGCGCGGTACTCATCCATGTCGGGCAGGGAGCCTTCTGCTGCACCTGAGAGCACAGCGGCCTCGACGATGGCGGGGCAGAGGTACTCGATCATGCGTGGGTCGAATGGCTTGGGGATGACGTAGTCGCGGCCAAACTCGAGCTCGACTCCACCGTTCGCCTCGATGACTTCGGCGGGTACGGGCAGGCGCGCGAGGTCGGCGAGCGCGCGAGCGGCGGCGATTTTCATCGCTTCGTTGATCGTGGTCGCTCCGACGTCGAGAGCGGCGCGGAAGATGTAGGGGAAGCAGCTGACGTTGTTCACCTGATTGGGCCAGTCACTGCGACCTGAGCCCATGATGCACTCGGGGTTGCCTTCCTTTGCATCGGCGTAGGTGATCTCTGGATCGGGGTTAGCGCAGGCAAAGATGATGGGGCTATCAGCCATGGTGCGTACCATTTCCTTCTTCAGCAGGTCTTTTTTGGAGAGACCGAGGAAGATGTCAGCACCCTGCAGGGCTACCTCAAGGGTGCAGTCTTCGCTCTGGGCGAACATGGCCTTGGTAGAGTGGAGGTCGGTACGTCCTGTGTGGAGCAAGCCGCGTGAGTCAAACATGTAGATATTCTCACGGCGGACACCGAGAGCCATGTAGAAGTTCGCGCATGCGATGCCTGATGCACCAGCGCCGCTGACGACGCACTTCATGTCTTGGAGCTGGCGACCTGTGAGGTGAGCTGCATTGAGGAGAGCTGCACCAGAGATCACGGCGGTGCCGTGCTGGTCGTCGTGGAAGACAGGGATATTCATCTCCTCACGCAGGCGCTGCTCGACGACGAAGCACTCAGGGGCTTTGATGTCTTCGAGGTTGATGGCACCAAAGGTGGGCTCCATGGTCTTGATGATTTCGATGAGTTTTTCGGGCGAGCTCACGTCAAGCTCGATGTCAAAGGCGTCGATGTCGGCGTAGACTTTGAAGAGAAGTGCCTTGCCCTCCATGACGGGCTTGGATGCTAGGGCACCGATGTTGCCCAGTCCCAGTACGGCGGTCCCATTGCTGATGACGCCGACGAGGTTGTTGCGGCCGGTGTATTTGGCGGCCAGTTTAGGATTCTTTTCAATTTCAAGACAAGGATCTGCCACTCCAGGGGAGTAGGCCAGTGTAAGATCTTCCTTAGTGTAGCATGTTTTGCAGGGAAGAACCTCGAGCTTACCAGGGCGAGGATTCTCGTGGTACTCTAATGCGCGTTCTTTCAGATTATTATTATTCATATCAAAAGACAAAAAACGAAGACACTATTTTAACGCTAATGCCCGCCTTTGGCAAGCATCTTTTCTTTGAATAGGTAGTGGTGACGCTCTGAGTGTTTAAAATCTGTGATAATGATGGGTTTATATTTTTGCTACTCGAGGGCGCGAATGACATGCTCGCGCCTCTCTTGCCCATACTCTGCTGGGGTGTGTCACGGAATGACTGGTGAGGGGGGCGGATTATTTTGGCATGCTTACTTCTTGTGCTTGCTTTGCCCCAGATGGCGTGGTAGCGTTGTTTCTACTCATGCAATCGGATGCCTCATTTCATCGACGTGACAATAGCGACAAGATGCCGCGGTGCTCTGCACTCCCCTTTTTTGAAGAAGGCGTGGCTGCGGGATTCCCGTCACCTGCTGCTGGTGATCTCGCTCAGTCGCTCAACCTGATGGATCTCTGTGTGAAGCACCCGCAGGCTACTTTTTTCATCCGTGCGCGGGGTGAGAGTATGATTGGGGCTGGTATCAGTGATGGTGATGTGCTCGTGGTCGATCGCGCGCTGCAGGCGCGCCATGGGGATATCGTCATCGCGTCTCTCTATGGTGAGTTCACGGTGAAGCGTCTTGAAATGTGCGAAGGCTCAGTGCGTCTGCTACCAGAGAATCCCCGTTTTGAGCCTATTGTCATCACGCCTGATACAGGGGCGGAGTTCTTTGGCGTCGTATCAAGCGTGGTCAAGCTGCTGCGGAGATAGGCTTGGAGTTTGGTGAGTCAATAAAAAGAAGAGCAGCCATCGTGATGATGACTGCTCAGTTTTGAATACTGTGTGCGGTAGGGGGGTGGGCTTATTTGCTGAATCGTCCGCGTGAGCCGCCAGAGCGTCCCCCACGTCCTCCAAAGCCCTCTGAGCTGTCGCGACCATTGTAGCGCCCACCACGTGAGCCGCGGTCAGCGCCACGGTCTCCGCGATCATTGCCGAAGCGTCCGCCTCGGCCGCCGCCTCCGCTGAACTTGTCACGACTGCCGAAGCCACCGAAGTCGCCACGTCGCTCGCCACGATCTCCACGATCACTGCGGAATCCACGATTTCCGCGATCTCCGCGATCGCGGAATCCCCCACGGGATCCTCCCTGATCGCCGAAGCCACCGCCGCCCTCGGGGCGCCCTTTGTCCTCGCGGATGTTGACCTCGTAGCCACAGATATGGCAGGTGCCGAGCTTTTCTGTGAGTTGGCTAGCTACCTCAGGTGTCACCTCGATGAGGGAGTGCTTGAGGAAAAGCTTGATATCGCCGATGCTACCCTTGGGCGCACCGCCTTCGTTGTAGAAGAGACCTGCGATGTCCTTGGGGCGGATGCCGAGCAGCTTGCCCGCATTCATAAAGAGGGTGACGCTCTCGGTGAGCTTGCTCCAGTCGCTGCCCTTTTCTGTATGCAGCCCCTTCTCGAGAGCCTCGGAGACACCGCCATCATCTTGCTTGCGTGCGGCGATGGAGTACTTGCTGGGTCTATCCTCGGGGATGGGTTGAATCTCGCGTTTCGCCTTGCTGGTGAGAAGGTTGAACATGGCTCCGAGTAACTTCTCGGGAGCGAGCTCAATCTCGCTGAGTTCCTGAGGCATCTCGGTCTGCTGGGCAGCCTGCTCAAGGATCTCGTCGATGAGTGCCTCGTGACGGGCATGGGCAACCTGAGTCGCTGTCATGACCTGCTCGCGGCTCATCTTGGTGCGGATGAAGCGCTCGATACGGCTGAGGAGTGAGAAGTCGCGGCGTCCGATGAAGGAGATAGCCTTGCCCGAGCGACCTGCTCGTGCTGTGCGGCCGATGCGGTGGACGTAGTCTTCGGGGTCGCGTGGGAGTTCGAAGTTCACGACTGCATCCACATCGTTGATGTCGATGCCGCGTGCCGCGATGTCAGTGGCAACGAGGACATTGAGATTGCCTCGGCGGTAGGAGTCCATCACGCGCTCGCGGAGGTTCTGAGGCATGTCGCCATGGAGACGGTCAACGGCGTAGCCGCGTGAGAGCAGTCCGTCGACGACGTCGTCGACGACGCGCTTCGTGTTGGCAAAGACGAGTCCCCGCTTCATGCGTCCCATCTCGATAAGGCGGCTGAGCACCTCGATGCGTGAGGAAAAGACGACTTCGTAGACAAGCTGTTCGCAGGTGGGCACCGTCATGACGGGACGCTCGATGATGATTTCTTCAGCCTTGTCGGAGAGACGCTCGATGAGTGAGCGAATGGCGGGCGACATGGTTGCGGAGAAGAAGAGTGTCTGCTTAGTGGCTGGCAGCATCGCGACGATGCGGTCGAGGTCGTCTTGGAAGCCCATGTCGAGCATCTCGTCAGCCTCATCGAGGATGAACATGGAGATGGAGTCGGTGCGCAGGTCTCCCTTGTCGAGCAGATCGAGTACGCGACCGGGGGTTCCGACGACGAATTGTACGCCGCGCTTCAGCGCGCTGAGCTGTGGTCCAAAGGAGGTACCACCGTAGATGGGCACCGCGCTGACTCCATCCATGTAGAGGGCGAGCTTGTCCACCTCGCGGCAGATCTGAACGGCGAGCTCACGGGTGGGCGCGAGACAGAGTACCTGCACGTTGCGATTGCTGGGGTCGATGCATTCGAGGGCAGGGATGGAAAAAGCGAGCGTCTTGCCTGACCCTGTATGGGACAGACCGACGATGTCGTCGCCGTTGAGCGCGACAGGGATTGCTCTCTCTTGGATGAGGGAGGGGGTGTCGAAGCCAAGGATTTCGATGGCTTCTAGGATTTCAGGGCTAATGCCTAGGTCGGAGAATGTCATTGCGATGGGGCCAGGGTAAGGTTGTTTATCTTTCCCGCAGGAGAATGCCTGATGATGGGAAGAAAGTAAAGAGAAAAATGCTTTTATCTATTTCGATTTTTTGCCCCGCATGCGCTTTTCTCCTTTTCTCTATCTGAAAATCTACCGAGCCGTGTTCCGAGAGCTCTTTCGGGCACTCGGCAGCGTGCTTTCTTTGATGAAAAGCCTATGCTTTTGATGTATCACGATAGATGTCAGAGAGGCTTTTGCCCTCCTGATCCTTCCACACTGCCCATCCATTGGCACTTGAGCCAGTACAAAAGCTAGCTGCAGCACTTGGGGTGGCGAAATGAAGATTCTCACGCAGCAGCAGTCTTTCCTCTGATGCAGGAGCTGTGCTCTCTTTGAGCATGGAGTCTCGCTTTGCTCCCCAAGAGAGG
>CAYJLP010000007.1:0-33826 GCA_964371115.1 uncultured Akkermansia sp.
CCCGCCGGCGAACGATCGCCGGTGATCGCTTAAGGTCTAGACCTTAAGAATCCAATTTCTTTCGCGGGTGGGTTTGCGTAGGGCTTATTTCTTCATTAGATCCGCTCCGAGCTCATACACGGGCGATTTCCCCGTTTTCTTCGCCTTGGGGTCTGCTGATGCGTCGAGCTCTTCCAGCGCCCTATTCAGCTCTCTCTGTAGGCTTCCCCCCTCCCCGATGACGCTCTCCACATAGCTATCCAGCGCACGCTTCCACTCCTGCGCGAGCTCCGCCGCTGCGGCCTGCTGGATAGGATGCTCCTTCAGAAAGCGCGCATACCCACGCTGCAGCTGCTTGAGCTCGCGCTCGATGCTCTCCGCCTGTAGCTCCAGCGCACGACGCGAGATGGCCTTGTAGTCCGTCCCGCGCGTCGGTAAATAATAAATAGCTACATTCGGCGCAATGAATCCCTCCTCCAGCTCTGGGATGACCAGTCGCAGCGGCTGCCAGCTCGCGCGGTCTGCGTCAGGCAGTGCCTCCGCATCCTCAGGCTGAAAGTAGCAGTTCGGATACTGCGTCACGAGTGTCGTGAGTCCGAGGTAGTGGCGCCCAAAGCTTGTCTCCAGCAGCTTCTCCACTCCCGAGAGGATGTTCTCCGTCGGTGCTGCCGCCTGCCGCTGCTGCGCGGCTAGGGTGATGGGCAGCGGGAGGAAGCGCCCCGCGTACCACCCCTGCTCCCAAGATTCTTTGTTGAGTCCCCGCAGATAGAGGTTGCTATCGAGTCGCTCCGAGAGGAGGCGTGAGAGCTGCCCCATGAGATCCCACTGGAGCTCGCGGTGTAGGTCAGATTCCGCGTCCTTCGGGATGGGAAAATAGTTCGTACTCGCTCCCGCGGCTCCCAGCTGCATGACGTTAGTCGTCGAGGGCTTCGTGCAGCGCACCGCGAGCTCTGGTGCGTGCTCCCCATCGGGGCTGCTGACCTGATGCAGACTGATGTAGTGGTCTGCCGCCGCATAGACGATGTAGTCCTCGGTGAAGGTACGGTAGGCGATCGGGAGTGTCTCGCGCGCTTCCTGCTGACTGTACATGCTATCAGCCTCGATGTGGCGCAGGTAGTCGCGGGGGATGAGCTTGAGGTTGCGCGCTTTCTTCACATGGTCCATGAGTTCCTTTTTCTGCTGCGGGCTCAGAGGAGTCACGACGACGAGCTTCTTGCTATCGTCATCCAGACAGATGAGCGTCGAGGCGTTGCGCGCGATGACCAGACGATGGGGAAAGAGTAGCTCGCGTCCCTTGACTGATTTTGCCGAGAGGCGTCCCTTGAGCTTCGCTGGGAGCTGTGCCTTGACTTGGTCGTAGAGGGCGGCTTTCTCCTTGCTCGACATCTTCTGATACTCCACCGCTAGGAGTGGGGACATGATGCCGGATAGGAGGAGGGCTAGTGTGGTGAACTGTGATACTCGCATAATAGGATACAAAAAATGGCTTGCTCCCTACACCTTAGCACAAGCGCGCTGGCAGCGCAATGATATTCCTGCGAACGTAGCAAATGGTGAGATGACGAGCTGCTTCATGATAAACACAGGGCACACCCACCCACCTCACCACTCCAGCACTCTCTAGCGAGCACCGCGCCTCCTGCGGGCGAGTAGCCCTGTGAGCGCGAGCAAGCTGAGCGTGGCAGTGCTGGGCTCAGCAATGATGTCAACGCGCCCTGTGTAGCTAAAGCTGCCCCCGCCTTGATCGATGAACACACCACCTGCTGCCAGCTCATAGCCATCAGCCAGCACAATGTCGCTTGCGTCAAATCCAGAACCTGCACTCATGTCCGATAAGTGATCGTCACGTCTTGAGATAGGTCGTAGGAGCTAAAGTCTATATCCAAGGTCAAGCTCCCCGATAGCTCGATATGGGTTCCTATGCCTGTGTAAGAGATAGCATCCGTGTAGGCACCCAGCTTCAAGGTCAAATCAGTTGCTCTGACGATGGGTAGTACATCGCTATCTACGGTCGTATTCTCCAGTGTTACATTCTCGAACGTGATGCCCGTAGACGTATACTTTGTAGAACTGATTGCAGCATTGCTAATCTGAAGATTCCGAAATGCAGTAGCTAGTTCACCATATTTATGCATCTCGCCCCCTCCTGCTTTGCCTGTGATCGTGGCACCGTCATTGCTGATGATGACGCCTTCAGATATGATGTCGACTTTTAGTGAAGCATTCGATTTTAAGTTGATCGAGGCACTTTCCGCAAGTGCATAATAATAATTACTTAATTCCCTATCATATATATTAAGAGTGGAACCATCACCAAGTTCAATATCGCCTATAGATACGATAGATGTAGAACTGGTTAGGTCAGAAATCTCGCCCGATTGGAGGATTCCGTAAAAGGGTTCTTCAAAGGGTCCTTCAGCAAGGAGAGGGCATGGGCAGAGGCTCACGGCAATGGTTATTTTTGATAATGTTTTCATTTGTTAAGAATTTTCGTCATGGTTCAAATAATAAGAAAGAATGTCAAGCTCAACAAACGCTAATTGCATTTAGGGGGCTTCTAATTTCTCGCGAGGTAAGATTTTGAGATGATTTTAGTGCCGGATTTTTCACGAATTGATGGCTCAGAGTGTCCTCTGAGACGAAAATTCGCGGAAAATCCAGCCTAAAAGCACTCAAAAGCTGCCTCGTGAAGCGATTTTCTGAATTTTCTTATTTAGAATGACGAGAATTTAGAAGCCCCCTAAACATTGATGACACAGCTCCACAATTCACCGCTGCCGAGCAGAGCGAGTGCAAGAGAATCCCGCTGTGGCAAGCCCCGAATAGGAAGCAATTGAGGCTTTCATTCTCCCCTCAGCTCTGCTATTATCCCCGAGCTATGGGATTTTCTCCAACAGATAGACAGCACGAGCTCTCCGCGAGCGTGAAGGACAAAGCCGCGCTCATCTGGGCGATCGCCGACAAGCTCACAGGCGTATTCCTCCCCCACGAGTACGGGGAGGTGATCCTACCGCTCACCGTGATACGCCGCTTTGACTGCGCGCTCGCTGACACACGGCAGGCGGTCTGGGACTGCATGGAGGAGTACCAGCATCTGCCCCCCCCTATCCTCGAAAAGCAGCTAGAAGATGTATCTGGCTATAGGTTCTACAACACGAGCAAGTTCCACTTTGACAATCTGCTCGACGATCCCGCCGGCATCGGGGAGAATTTTTATGCCTACCTCCAGGGCTTCTCGCCCAATGTGCGCGAGATCATCGAGAAGTTCGAGTTCGAGCATGAGCTCAAGACCATGACCAGCAAGGGCGTGCTCTACGAGGTGCTCAAGGCCTTCACCACATCACGCGCCGACCTCCACCCTGACAAGGTGAGCAATCTGGAGATGGGCTACATCTTCGAAGAGATCATCCGCAAATTCGCCGAGGCGCACAACGCCAGCGCAGGTCAGCACTACACGCCCCGCGAGGTCATCGAGCTCATGGTCAATATCCTCTTCTGCTATGACTCCGAGAGTCTCTCGCGAAAGAACATCATCCGCACGATCTATGACCCCGCCTGCGGCACGGGCGGCATGCTCTCCGAGGCGGAGAGCTACCTGCGTCAGCTCAATGACGCAGCCCAGCTCAACTGCTTTGGCCAAGAGATCAATGACAGCACCTACGCGATCTGCAAGGCGGACATGCTCATCAAGGGCAGCAATGATGACCAGATCGCCTGTGGCAACACGCTCTCCGACGACCGCTTCCCCCGCAGCGCGGACTGGAGCTTTGACTACATCATCTCCAATCCCCCCTTTGGCCGCGAGTGGAAGAATGAGAAGGCAGCCGTCGAGGCCGAGGCAAAGCTCGGGCACGCAGGCCGATTCGGCGCCGGACTGCCCGCCATCGGTGATGGGCAGATGCTCTTCCTCCAAGCTGCGCTCTCCAAGATGAAGCCCCGCCACCTCGGCGGCAGCCGCGTCGCCATCATCCACAACGGCTCGCCCCTCTTCACCGGAGATGCCGGCAGCGGCCCCTCTGAGATACGACGCTACATCCTCGAGCAGGACCTGCTCGAGGCCATCATTGCACTGCCCAACGACCTCTTTTACAACACAGGCATCGCCACCTACCTCTGGGTACTGGCCAACAAGAAGGAAGACGCGCGCCGCGGCAAGGTGCAGCTCATCGACGCCAGCCGCCTCTTTGCAAAGCGTAGAAAATCGCTCGGCAGCAAGCGCAACGACATCCCCGCCTCCGCCATCGAGGACATCACGCGCATCTACGGCGCCTTTGAGGAGAATCCTATTAGCAAGATATTTAGCAATGAGGACTTCGGCTATACGAAGATCACCATCGAGCGCCCCCTACGCGACGACGCGGGCGAGCTGCTGCTCAAGAAGGGCAAGAAGCAGCCAGATACAAAGCTGCGCGACACGGAGAATGTCCCGCTCAGGGAGAATATAAAAGAATACTTCGCCCGCGAGGTGCTGCCCTATGCCCCCGATGCGTGGATTGATAGCAAGAAGAGCAAGGTGGGCTACGAGATCCCCTTCACCCGCTATTTCTACCACTACGAGGCTCCCCGCCCCAGCGCGGAGATACGCGATGAGATACTCGCGATTGAGAAGGAGCTAGACGGAGCACTCAAAGAGATTTTCGGCGCATGAGCAGGGCGATGAAAGACAGCGGCATTCCTTGGATAGGCGAGATCCCCGAGGCGTGGGGAGTATCAAAAATAGGGTATTTGTATCGCTCACAGCTTGGGAAAATGCTACAACCAGCACGTAAATCAAATGATGATACATTTGAGCCGTTTCTATGCGCTGCAAATATTAAAATGGGTCGCGTAGAGTCGCTGCCATTTAAAGAAATGTGGTTTTCTTTAAATGACAAAAAATCGTATAGTGTGACTAAAGGTGATTTACTTATCGTTGAAGGTGGTGATGTTGGTTCATGCGCTATTTATGAACAAGATAAGGTAACTATGATCCAAAATTCTGTTCATAGAATTAGAGCTAATAGCGAAAATTGTATTCGCTATTTATTTTATTGGTGTAATTTTATTAAGTATTCTGGGTATTTAGATTTAGTATGTAATAAAGCTACGATTGCACACTATACAAAAGAAAAACTAAGTAATACACCCTTGTTAATACCTGCGCAATCTGAGCAACAAGCCATCGCTGACTACCTCGACCGCAAGACGCAGCAGATAGATGCCACGGTAGAGCGGGAGAAGCAGCATATTGAAAAACTCAAGCAGTACCGCCAATCACTCATTAACGAAACCGGCACCAAGGGGCTAGACCCCACCGCACCTCTTCGTGATAGCGGCATCCCATGGATTGGCGAGATCCCTAAGAGCTGGGGATTATGCAAAATGAGCTATCTTTATCGTACTCAGCTTGGAAAAATGCTTCAACCTGTATGCCAATCTGAAGAGGAAACATTCGAATCTTTTCTGTGCGCAGCAAATATCAAACCTACAGGAATAGAACTAACTCCGCGTAAAGAGATGTGGTTTTCTCCAAGAGATAAAGAAGTATATAGTGTAGTCAAGGGCGATTTGCTTATTGTAGAAGGCGGTGATGTCGGATCATGCGCTATTTACCACCGTAATGAAACAACTTTTATTCAAAATTCCGTGCATAGGATTAGAGGCAACAAGCAACAAAATATTAATTTTTTATTGTATTGGTGTACATTTATCAAGACCTCTGGATATTTAGATTTAGTATGCAATAAAGCGACTATTGCACACTATACAAAAGAAAAACTTGGTAATACCCCACTGCTTGTCCCCTCGCTGCCTGAGCAAAAAGCTATCGCCGACTACCTCGACCGCAAGACAGCTCAGATCGACGCTGTCCTCACCCAAAAAGAAACGCTCATCTGCAAGCTACTGGAGTATAAAAAATCATTGATATACGAAGCCGTTACTGGTAAACTCCTCGTTGAACATAACGACGAGTGATGACGCGCAACGAACTAAAAGAAAAACAATTCGAAGACCACATCGAGCAGGAGCTGCTCACGCACGCAGGCTACCACAGGGGAGACGCGCGCCGCTATGACCGCGGCTCCGCGCTGGATGAGCGCGAGCTCTTCTCCTTCCTCCGCGAGACACAGCCCAAGGAGTGGAGGCGACTAGAAAAAATATGCCCTGGGCGCGCCGCGGATGAATTCCTCCGCGCCCTCGAGACCAGCATCACATCCCAAGGCATGCTCCACACCCTGCGCAAGGGGGTGCGGGTGCGCAGCTCGCAGTTCACCCTCATCTACTGGCGCCCCTCCAGTCGGCTCAATGCCCACACGCAGCAGGCCTATGAGGCGAACCGCTTTGCCGTCGTGCGCCAGCTCTTCTTTAGCAGGGATAGCAAGAAGAGCATCGACCTCGTCCTCTTCATCAATGGGATCCCGCTCGTCTCCATCGAGCTCAAGAACCAATTCACCCGCCAAGACATCAGCCACGGCATCGCCCAGTACCGATTCACCCGCAGCCCAGAGGAAAAACTCTTCCGATTCAACACGCGCGTGCTCGTCCACTTTGCCCTCGATCATGATCGCGTCGCGATGTGTACGAAGCTCGAGGGCGCGCAGAGCTACTTCCTCCCCTTCAATCAGGGGAGCGCAGGCGCGGGGCGCGTCGGCGGCGAGGGCAATCCACCGCCCACGGCGGCGCAGGGATTCTCCACCAGCTATCTCTGGCGCGAGGTGCTGCAGCGTGACTCACTCCTCGAGATCCTCCAATACTTCATGCAGCTGACGGGCAGAGACACGGACGCCATGAGCGGCAGAAAGCTCATCTTCCCCCGCTACCACCAGCTCCACGCCGTACGCGCGCTGCTCGCCCACGCACAGGCGCATGGCAGCGGGGTGAACTACCTCATCGAGCATAGCGCCGGCAGCGGCAAGTCGAACTCCATCGCCTGGCTCGCCCACCGCCTTGCGAATCTGCACGACGCGCAAGATGAAAAGATCTTTGCCTCCGTCCTCGTGCTGACGGATAGGCGCGTGCTGGATAGCCAATTGCGAGCCATCATCGCGAGCTTTGACCATGATCGCGGCGTGATGAGGCAGGTGAGACGCTCCAGCGAGCTCGCCGAGGCGCTGAACCACCGCGTGCCCATCATCGTCTCCACGGTGCAAAAATTCCCCCACATCGTGGAGGCTGTCCGATTCCACCCCAGCCGCTTTGCCGTGATCGTGGATGAGGCGCACTCCTCGACCGCGGGCAAGCTGGCAGCAGCGATGAAGGAGATCTTGGCAGACAAGCGAGCGGCACTCGACGAGTGGCACGACGAGTGGCGCGACGTGGAGGAGGAGGACGATGGCGACGATGGCAAGGATGTCGGAGAGGTCGACCGCGTCATGGATGAGCTCGCGGCGCAGGGGCAGCATGCGAATCTGTCCTTCTTCGCCTTCACCGCAACGCCAAAGCCGAAGACGCTTGAGCTCTTTGGCAGCAGGCAGGCGGATGGCAGCTACAGGCACTTTCACTGCTACAGCATGCGTCAGGCCATCGAGGAGGGATTTATCCTCGATGTACTGCGCAACTACATGAGCTACAAATGCTATTTTGAGATCAGCTCCAGCGCGGACGCAGAGCAGCTCGTGAGCTGCAAGGCGGCGAACCGCGAGCTAGGCTGCTACACGAGCCTGCATCCCTACAATATCGCGCAGAAGGTGGGGGTGGTGCTCTCCTACTACATGAGCCGCACGCGTCACCAGATAGGCGGCAGGGGCAAGGCGATGCTCGTCTGCGGCTCGCGTGAGCATGCGCTGAGCTACGCGCAGGAGCTGCGCCGTCAGGTGCGCGAGCGTGGCTACGGTATAGGCGTGCTCGTCGCCTTCTCCGGTGAGCTGACGGTGCAGGGGCAGACCTACACGGAGAGTCAGTTGAATAGCTACCCCAGCGGCGAGAGCATCCCCGAGGCGCAGCTGCCCGCTGCCTTTGCGAGCGATGATTTCCACATCCTCGTGGTGGCGGAGAAGTACCAGACGGGCTTTGACCAGCCGCTGCTGCACACGATGTTCGTCGACAAGAAGCTCAACGGCATCGCGACGGTGCAGACGCTCTCGCGCCTGAATCGCACGGCGAGTGGGAAGCGTGACTGCTTTGTGCTCGACTTTGTCAACGAGCCCGAGGATATCCAAGCCGACTTCAACACCTACTACGAGAGCACACACCTCATCGAGGGCATTGATGTGCAGAGTCTCCATACGCGCAGACTGGAGCTAGACAAATTCCACGTCTACCACGCGCGCGAGATCGCGGCATTCGCCGCGCTCTACACGGAGGGCAAGCTGGAGCGGAGCTCCCACATGGCGGAGGCGGCAGCACTGCTCCACCCCGCAGCGAGCCACTACAGGGCGC
Organism: uncultured Akkermansia sp.; assembly: GCA_964371115.1. GTDB lineage: Bacteria > Verrucomicrobiota > Verrucomicrobiia > Verrucomicrobiales > Akkermansiaceae > Akkermansia. The sequence goes on from CAYJLP010000007.1 coordinate 8,338, forward strand.
TACCCGATGAGGCGCAGCGGGACTTCCGCGGCAAGCTCGGCGCCTATGTGCGCAGCTATGACTTTATCTCGCAGGTGATTCGATTGTTTGACCGCGAGCAGCATGAGTTCACCATCTATGCGCGCTACCTGCTGCGCATCCTCTCAAGCGAGCGCGTCGAGAGCCTCGATCTGCGTGAGTTCTTGACACTGGAGTACTACCGACTGGAGCAGCAGGCGGAGCGCAGCTTGAGTCTGGGTGCGGATGATGGGGGATTGGCGCACAAGAAGGGTGATGGCACGCCGCGCGAGGAGGAGCTCAGCCCCCTTGCGGAGCTGCTCGATGAGTTCAACAAGCGGTGGAAGACGAGCTTTACGAAGGATGATATCGTCTTTGTCGCGCGTCTCATCAGCCCGCTCGAGCGTCAGGAGGGGCTGCGCAACTTTGCCCAGACGAACACGGAGGCGATGTTCTACCGAGAGTATGAGAAGGAGTTCACGAAGGTCTTTATCGAGGCTATGCAGTCGGGCAATGAGTTCTTCTCCCTACTCATGAACAATCCCGAGGCCTACGAGAGGACATGCAGGCACATAGGCGCGCAGCTCTTCCGCCAGTTCACCACGGAAAAGCCCAGCCCAGCGGGGGTGTCATCTGCTTCTTAGCACCACATTGCCTCGCGCCCCATACACGCACTTCTGCGTCGATTCTGACGCTGTGATGAAAAAAAAGAGCCCCCGCATCACTGGATGCGGGGGCTCTACTGTCATGTGAGATGGACTCAAGCTCTAGCTTAGACAGCCTGACGGCGGCGACGTGCCAGCAGACCTACCAGCGCGAGGAGGCTGAGTGTGGCGGTGCTAGGCTCGGGGATGTAGAAGGCGAGGCTACCAAGCTCAGGATTACTCAGGCTAGGTACTTCTGTCACGCCGAGAGCTGCGCCATTCCAGAGCTGCTCATTCGTCGTGAGATCGTAGACATTGAGCGTGACGTTGCCATAGTAGTCCTTGTACTCATCGAGGCTGATGCCACCGAGCGCAAAGGCCGCAGAATTCCCCTCCGTAGCGAGATAAGCCTCTAAGGAGTTGAACTGAGATGTTTCTATACCAATATCCAGCGTCAGTGAGCCGGTGATCTCAACATTCGTAACCGAGATACTCGTCAGATAGAAGACCATCATTTCTTTCTCATTGCCTTCCACTGTACGAATACCGTCTATCGTGCTGGCGTCTGAAAGCCCATTACCAGATTCGACCTCGATCTCATGGTTATTGAGTATCAGCATGGCACTGTTATTAGAAATCGTCGTGCCTACTCCTTGGGTCACACCGGACAGGGTGAGCGTAGAATCAAGCCCTAGCGTCACGGTTGTGTTCGTCAGCATGGAGTCTGTGATGCTGCCCTGCTTGCCAGCTTCCAGTGTGATGGAGGCATCAGTGAAGTCCGTGTTGGAGATGCTATCCTGAGCTATTTGCTTGGACGTACCCGTCAGCCTGGCTGTGCCAGTGCTATCCTTCGCGCTGAGGGTGAAGATTCCCGTCTCCAGCTTGCCAGTCTCGACGAGGTTGACATTGTTGCTAATCGTGACCCCGCCAGCCACTCCTGCGGTACCGCCCCTCTCGACTGTGAGCTCACTCGCGCCCATGGCCTCATCAGCTGCTACGATGAGCGTCGCGCCATCCTTGACAAGGGTCTCGCCTGTGTAGGTGTTTGCACCCGAGAGCTCGGAGTTGCCGCTTGCTGCGATGACGTTGCCATCACCACTGATCACGCTATCTGGTCCCTGAGAGAAGCCCTCACCCAGATTGGCCGTGCCGCCGCCGTCACCTGTGAAGATGATATTCACGTCGGTCGTGCCTGTCAGAGGTCTCGTCGCATCAGCAGGAGCAATCTCGATGTCGCCCGTCGAGAGCGCATAGGTCAGCACGCCATTGTCATAGCTGAAGACATAGCCCTCTTGCGCGGTATAGCCTGTCAGGCTAGACGCATCGACATCACTACCGCTGAGCCATGCGCTCAGATCTGCTGAGCCACTACCAGTGAAGGTGAAGAGGTCCAAGCTATAGGAGCCGTCCGATTCTGTGAATGTGATACCAGTCAGGTCGATCGTGAGATCCGCGCCGAACGTGACCGTGCCTGCAACATCCATCGCAGAGCTATAATCCCATACGCCTGTCAGGGTCAATGCACCTGCATCTGTCACCGAGATAGAGCCTGTGATCTGATCGCTCACGGTCGTCGCCGCGGCGATGGTCAGCTGACCCGCATAGGCGCTAAAGCCTTGGATCGTGCCGCCGTTCACCGTCACATCATTCGTGATGGCGAGGCCATTCGCATTCAGCGTACCGCCAGTCACCGTCACAGCATCTGTGCCAAAGGCCGAGGCATGCCCCGCGGTGAGTGTACCTGCACCCGAGAGTGTGGTGCCACCTGTGTAGCTGTTTTCTCCACTCAGGGTCACTGTCTGGCCAGTCGCGGCCGTGATGGCGAGCCCTGTGCTGTGGGCGCTCTCACCCTCGGCGACTGCTACCTGAGAGATAGCACCGTTCACATTCAGCGCGGTGACGCCCGTCTCGGCAGAGAGGTTCACCGACCCTGTGCCGCTGAGCTTGAGCGTATTGGTGACGTTGACTGTCGTATTCTCATCCGTGGTGTCCGCATCAATGGCCACGATATTCGAGCCAGCGGCGAAATCTGTGTTGATATCGGTCGTCGAGCTGCTCTGGTTGGCCAGCTTGAGCGTCGCGCCCGTAGCAGCCTGAATGTTAATCGCGGTATTGGAGTTACCATCATCTACACCATAGAGACCTTGATTGAGCACCAGCGTCCCTGTACCACCGATCTTGATCGTGCCTGTGCCGTCCTGATTCGAGATACCTGAGTTCAGCGTCAGCATGCCATTGACATTCACCGTACTTGCGGCATCATAATTCGTAAGCATAAAGGCAGGGGCATGCGACGCTCTGTCCGACGTCGTCGTGCCGAGCACAATCATATGCGTACCTGCCGCGATATTCAGTGTCGTTTGATTAGCGTTGTTTGCCGTGCCGAGGAATGAGTCAATGGTATAAGTACCTGTACCTTCTACATTGTATATACCATTATTCAGATTCCAGCGTACATTGTCGGTGAAGCTAGCGTTCGCTCCGACGATGATGGTAGCGCCACCAGAGGACACACGTGTGTAGTATCCATCACCACCATCGAGGGTGGTCACATCCAGCCCTGCCTCAACCTCGAAGACAGCACCACTACCCAAGTATAGCTTGCTGAGCTGTGTCGCATCCGAGCCTGTGGTAATCTTGCCCGCCTGTACATCAATAGTACCTTGGTAGGCTGTCAGATCACTCAGGCGGAGCTGTCCTCCGTCCGTCTTGTTGATACGCGTATCGGCAGCACCTGTGATCGCACCTGTGATGCTGCGCTCATAATTCTCCGTGAGATTGCCCCATGACTGGATCGTCACCGTGGCCGCATCAGCGATGTGGATATCTGTTGCGAATTGAGTATTGGCACTAGTCTGGTCAAAGACGATGCCGCCACCTTGATTGAGCACCACCTGCGAGGTCGCGCCTAGGCTGGAGTGAGCCACACTGAGCATACCAGAGTTCACCGCGATCTTGCCTGTGAACTCTGCGCTCATCTGTAGTTCTGAGCCATGATGCACCCTCGTCGAGAGGTTCAGCGCTAACGTCGTATCAGCATCACCAGTAACCTTCGAGAGATCTACAGTACTATCGCCGTAGGCATCACCAGTCACCGTGTAGCTAGCGCTACCACGCAGATCCAGACCTGCGAGGCGGTCGAAGTCCGTACGATCCGTCGTGAGAGCGCCTGCAACAAGGTTCAGCGTACCGGCAAAGTTCTCCAGACTCAGAGTCGTACCTGCCGCATTCGCGCTGATGTTCAACTCGCTCTCTGCGCCACCCGAGATATGGTCCAAGGAGACCTCACCCGCTGCAAGCGCGTCGAGCAGCTCCAGATGGGCTGAGCCATTCAGCGTCGTGGTAGCGGCACCGATGCTACCAACCCTTAAGAAGCTACCAGTAGTCATGTCGATACTCAGCGCCTCAAAGCCGTAGCCTACAATCGCCATGAATGCGTTCTCACCCAGAGACAGGACACCAGCGCTCAGGACAAAGTCACTCGCTGCGTCTGTCGAAAGCGCTAGAGTAGCACTAGCATCGAGGGCGAGCTCAGCTGTTGCGACGCTTTCAGAGAGATATCCTAGCGTCTCGCTTATGAAGGTCACCGTGTCACCCTGGGCGAAGTCACCACCTGTGGTGAATGCCGTACCGACACCCCAGTCGAAGTCCCTGCCACCTGTGTAGGTGAGCGCCTTGCTGTCAATTGTATAGCTCAGTATACCATCTTCGTAGGAGAAGGTGCGCCCGACTGTGACAATGCCCTTCAGAATGGAGCTCAGATCACTAGCATCAGCCAACCAGTCACTCACATTCGCCGTGCCTGAGCCTGCCATCAGCTCGAGCGTGTATGTACCACCCGATTCGGCGAAGGTAGCCCCCGTCAAGTCAAGCTGTAGATCCGATGCGAGCGTCAGTGAGCCGCCAGCATTCGCGATGGCTCCGCTATAGTCCCAGATACCCTCGAGCGTCAGAGCACCCTCACTCGTGATGCTCATCGAGCCCGTGATCTGATCACTGACCGACACAGCACCGCTCACCGTCAGAGTTCCAGCATAGGCGCCAAAGCCCGAGAGCGTGCCGCCAGCAGCGTTCACATCATTCGTCACGGCATGGCCATTGAGCTGGAGTGTGCCGCTATTGACAGTCACAGTACCTGCGCCTAGGGCGGAGACATGTTTGACGGACAGGGTAGCCCCCGACAGGGTCGTGCCGCCAGTGTAGCTGTTCTCCGCGCTGATATTAAAGGTCTGTTTCGCAGTCCCTGTAAAATGAAGACCCGATGTCGCCTCAGATGCGTTAGAAATCACTCCACTCATGTTCACCGTGGTGTTTTCCCCTTCTGCAGAGACAGTGACATTACCCGTGCCACTCAGACGCAGGTTGTTGAGCACAGAGGTGGTGCTATCAATCGCCTTCAGAGTGGAGCCGCCAGCGAAATCGACGAGGAGTACCCTGGCTGCGGTCGCCGTGGCTTGGTGACCTAGCTGAACTGTAGAGCCAGATTTCGCATTGATTGTTTGAGCCTCAGAATTACTACCGGCATCGTGGGCATAGAGACCCTTGCGCAGGATGATCGTGCCACCGCTCTCGACGTTGATGGCGCTTTTGCCGTCCTTACTAGATATACCTGAGTTCACATCCAAGATACCATGGACAGTCACCGTGGTCGTGCCGCCTAATCCCCAGTGCCCCAGCATGAAGGATGCATTGTTGTTGGCTTCTCCCGAGACCGTCTCATTCGTCACTTTCAGCGTCGTGCCAGTGGCGATATTCAGGAGGGTATCGCCTGTACCTGAGTCCTTTGTGATGAGGCTTTTAATCTCATAAGTACCACCTCCCGAGATCGTTGTCGTGCCATTTTCGAGGCGCAGCTGCACATTCTCCTGCAAGAGAGCACCCGAACCAACGACGATATTCATCCACGTGATATCACGCAGGTAGAAGCTATCATTGCTAGCACCCGCCGTGATCGTTGCGTTCGCACCGACTGAGAATGTTGCGCCACTAGCGATGCTCAGCGCGTTCAAGCTCGCACTGCTATTCACCTGCAGTGTGCCTGCTGCATGGTTGAGCGTACCGGTGAAGCCAGTCAGATCGCTCATCACGATGGTGCCGCCATCTGTCTTGTTGATGGTCGTGTTCGCAGCACCTGTGATGGCACCAGAGAGTGTGCGCGTGCCCGTACCGCCCCATGAGCGCATCGTCACCGTGGCTGCATCAGCGAGACTAATAGCGGTGCTAAAGGTGTGCGTGTTGTTCGACTCATTAAAGACGAGACCCGTGTTGTTGTTGAGAATCAGATTGGAAGCACCACCGAGATCGGAGTTACGCGCGCTGATGGTGCCACTGACTACCTCTACTGAGCCTGTGAAGCCAGCACCCAGCTGCATATTCGTCCCGTTCGCCGCATCCGTGGAGAAGTGCGCCTTGATCAAGCTGCCCACTTCGCCCGAGAGGGAGTCCATGGAGGCTGAGGCAGCGAGATTCACAGCTGTCATATCGAGCACAGAGCTATTGAGAAGCATCGCGCTGGTGAAGGAGTTCACATCAACAGCCGATGCATCCCATACGCCTGAGCTGATGTGCAGGGCTCCGTCAAAGTTCAGAGCCTCGATGCTCGAGCCCTCGCTAGACAGAGAGAGCGTCAGTATGGAGCTCGTTTCCGTGGAGCTGATGTTGTTCAGCACATTCGCCCCTGCGGCTAGAGCCGTTGTGATCTCAAGGCTAGCATCCGCATCAAGGATAACATTGGAAGTACCGAGAGAAGCAGCACTCAAGGAGGCACCCTCATTCACATTGATCAATCCCGCCTGCAGCGTCACGCCCGAGGCGATCGTGGTCGTGCCATTGATCTCGACCAGAGCAGCTGTCATCGTCGCATCGGTGTCACCGCGGAGGAAATCGACAGTATCAGCAATGATCGTCCCCGCCTCCACATCGGTAGCAATGGTGATATCACCAGCGGTGAAGGTCACATTGTCCCCTGTAGCGAAGATGCCTCCCTCAAAAGAGGTCCCCTCCTGCCAGCTCAGAGGACCAGAGCTGTGTGTGAGGTCTTGCGCGGTCGTCGTGTAGGAGAGCACACCATCTGCATAGCTGTACTCACGCTTGGATGTTTGCAGTCCTGTGAACTTGCTCAGATCGACACCAGCACCAGAGCCCAAGATGCTATCGAGCAGTGCCGCATCCCCAGTCTCCCCTGAGAAGAGCGTGAGGCTGTAGACACCGCCGGATTCTGTGAAAGAGACACCCTGGAGGTCAATGAGCAGACCTTCTGCAAGGGTGATGGTGCCCGCATTATTCATCGCGCCGGCGAAGTCCCACGTGCCCGAGAGTGTCAGGGCGGCACCGCTAGCTACATGCACACTGCCCGAGATCGCACCGAGAGTGAGAGTGCCCGCATTCACATTCAGCGTGCCGGCAAACGCAGCGGCACCAGAGATCGTGCCTGCGGTATAGTTCACCGTGTTGGCCACGGCTAGATCATTCATATTCAGAGCACCACCACCTATGATGATGGCGCCTGTACCTGCGGCGTTGTGACGAGCGAGGCTCAGGGTGCCCGTGTTCACCGTGATGCCACCGGAGAATGTGTTGTTCCCCGACAGCGCGAGTGTGCCATTCCCCGCGATGGTCATGCCACCGACGCTGCCCGCGACATCGGAGATGGAGCTCGAGATGCTCACGGTCTTATCACCCACATTCATCGTCGTGATGAGTGGTGCAGCGTCTGTACCAGCGCTCGTGCCATACGCCCCCAGCTGGAAGCCCGCCGTCGAGACGGAGACATCACCCGCCGCGCTGAACTGCATCTGCGCCGCCCCAGCACTGATCGTGCCGCTACCTGCGTAGCTCGTGTGGCTGAGGATCAGGGTGCCACCCTGGATATTCAGCGAGGCATCGGCCGCGGCAAAAGTCACAGTGCCCATCGTGATCGTGCCTGATTCTTGGGTATTGGAGCCCGAGATATTCGTCGCTCCAAAGCTTGCGGCACCGTCCCCTCTAAAGGTGATACCGTCGAGAGACGAGGCGATATTGCCCGTCACGGTCAGGGTCTTGTCAGCGCTTTGCTCAATCACCCCCGAGAAGCGCAGATAATCATCGCCGTTGCCATTCGCGCCGATAATCGTGCCGTTGTAGTCCGTCACGCCTGCAAATCGCAGCTCACCCGCCTCACCTGTGCCTCGCGTACCTGCATTGAAATTGATATTGCCCTCGCCTGTCAGCGAGGTGAAGCCCCACACGCCATTCCACTGGTGAGAGATCGTACTATTGGCATTGACAGTGAGTGCGCCGAACTGAACGCCCCCGTTTAAATTGTCCCCCATGTCGAGACTATAAAGTGTACCACCATTGAGAATCAGGGAGGTAGAGTCACGCCAGTCGGCCGCAGCGTGCCCCATATTCAGCTGCGCACCCGCGTCAATCTGGATCGAGGAGGCCTCGATATTCTTGGTGTGAGCTTGGCCTGTGCCAAAGGCTGTCGTCCCGCTCGCGATGACGATATCACCAGTGAAGTTGACATCACCTGTAATGGAGGTAGCACCATCTAGCGTCAGCTCACCTGTACCATTGATATTGCCTAGGGTGAGCGCATTGCCAGCTGTTGTAATATCCAAGCCTCCGCCATCGACAGTGAGCGTGCCGACGGTCGTCGCAGCACTGAGCGTCGCGTCGGTGTAGCCAGAGAAGCTGGCATTGTCCCCCCCATTGAAGGTGTTCCCATCGAAGGCCGCACCCGCATTCCACTGCAGCTCAGATGGGGCAGCCTCTTCAGCAGAGCCTGTGAAAGAGACATCAGCCGCCATCGCCTGATAGCTAAGGAGCTGCGATGCGATGAGTGTAGCAGTCCCCACGGTCGTCGTCCATGTTGTGAGCGAGAGTACTGCGGCGAAGAGAGCGCGCCGAAGGGTGTTGTTTAATTTTAATTTCATAGTTAAATGATAACGTTATTATGTACGGTATGCTATTTGTGCTGTATTTCGGACATGCTAGGGTGCTCTATTCTAACAAAGAACATCCACATATCTTAAGCTCTGAAAATACTATCATATGAGATTTTGATGTCAATACAAGAATTATTGTTAGATAGATATCGTGTTTTTCACGATTCGGAGCGTTGAATAACTCCCCAGGAAAAGGAGGCTCTGCACGCCGCCCTAGCTCTGCATGCTGGTGCCATATCCGAATCAACTGGGGCCCTCCCCCCGTATAGAGGTGAAAGAAAAGTCTGAAGGCTACCTCAAGGAGTAATCTGTACCATCTGCGATTGAGGCGATGGTGCAGCAGTGCTACTCAGTGGGACACTCCGCCCCAGCAAATGACACTCTGCCAGCGAGAGGAGGCTCGGTGTCGCAATGCTGGACTCGGGGATGATGATGCTCATCTCCAGCGAGAGGCTGTGGCTGTGCTTATCGTGGAGTTGCCAACAAAATCGCCTGCGATGTCCAATTTTTTGGGGAGAATCGTCACCCATAATATCGCTCAGTGCTCCGCCCAATGTCTCTTGACTCCCCTCCCCACTCGCCAAATGCTCCAGCCCGAGGAAGCGGCGCTTCACCTCGGCAGCAGTAGGCAAGTAGTATCATCACCCCAAAGCTCTCATTGAGGCTAGAATACGCCTCGATATCAGCTTCGGAGGAGTCAGTCGCGCTCACGAGCTTCCAAGCGAGCGGTAGGCTAAAGCCCCGCATTCATCATAGAAAGCGAGGCTCTTTGAAAGATGCACGAAAGTTTTTAGGCTTGATCCAAAAATATAAATAGGCTAGCAATTTTCATTGCTAGCCTATTTTCGGAGTGGAGCATAGCGGGTTCGAACCGCTGACCTCTTCAATGCCATTGAAGCGCTCTACCAACTGAGCTAATACCCCGAGTGTATTTATCATCACTCAGTACCTAGAGTACCGTGTGTGACGACATTATAAAGTAAAAGAAAGGCTCTGTCAATATAAAAAGCATATTTTTTTGTACTTTTTATTTCCACAAGAATATGGCAGATCTTCGCCAAGCTGCTTTCAACTCATTCTTAACAATATATCCTCAGAAAAGAAAATTTCACTTCTCCACAGCACATCTAGGAAAGGATAACTGGATTCCCAAGAGATCTGGCCTTAGCAAGATCAAGACGAGATCGGGCTGTTGTTTTTCTATATAATCAATCAAATTCCCAGAATACAATCTCGTATCTACCATGTGTACCTCTTCAAAGAACAGAGATAGGAAGGGCACGAGACTCGATGAAAATGAGTCATTGATGGTAACAAGCTTTTTTTTATTGCGTATCATCTTGTTCTTAATGACAATCAGGCTATGCTCCCGATAATTGTAAACTCCATAGGCATTACCATTAAAGTGACAGTTACTTGGCGGCAAATAAGTCACATCATAAAACGCCTGATCAAAGGATCCTGCAGTCGATGTACTTTGACACGTTCTCTTGACATCAAAAGACGTAGGAAACAGCGGAGAGAGGAAAAGGGCGTCATCAAGCTCGCCGCCTGCGTAGCCGACATAGCGCCCCGTCGTACCTAGAAACGCCTTCGGTATGCTTATTTGATCATAATTCTCTAGATTGGTATACTGCGCATCGACAGAAATATTATAATCAGACGAAAGTTTCAATGAGAGGCGCTGGAAGAATCGGAACGCACTAAGCTGATTCCAATGATGATCTGTTTTGAAGAATATGTTATGAACGTCCCCCCAGCTACTCTCCCAATAGTCCATCAGATCTATATGGTCGATATTCCCTTTTATCCCCTCATAGACCAAGTCTGAGAGACTGGGTCTATTGATAAAGTGCTCAATTCGTGGGCTGAACTCCGTAGCCTCATTCTTTGAAGGTCTCTTTACATAGAGTACGTCAATCGAGCTTTGCTGCATGCGGTGGGCGAAATATTGGAGGTAATCAATGTAAGGCCGCGGGTTGATCTGAGCTCGGTAGCCACCATAATTGATTTCATTAATGGCGATACTATAGGTGCGATGATCTGAGCCAAAGAGTGAGACATGGCGTTTTTGTTGGATCGTATGCTTGCCCAGCAGGAGCTGAAAGTGAGCATTGGCTGTGAGAAATAGCCTATCTACGGTGTAGCTCAGCTCCACCAATCGGTCGAGTGCGGGCAGAACATCTTTGGATCTTGATTCTACAACATCACGTATTTTACTATACTCGCCTTCTTGCCCCCTATGCGCTAGACTGGGGCGTATCTGCCATGAAGAAGGCAAATATTGGTTAATTTTCTTTGTATTCTCTGGTTTAAAGATAACCCACGAGATAAAGATAGCGCGATCAACTTGCGCTAATGCGAAGACAGAAAGTCCCAGAAAGAACGCAATAACATATAATTTGTTCACTCGCCTTTCGAAATTGTTATTCATATGGATTAGAAATTAGAATAAATAAAGGGGTTCGAACCACCTTGTACGATGAAACTCAGCGACACGATCAGCAAGAGTACAAGGCTCACAAAATACATGGTGCTATAGACACGAGAGGAGGAATAGCGGCTTTTCAGCCATGGATAGATGGGGCAACTGGCGATAGCCGCGATGACAAAGTAGCCAGCATACTCCAGTAAATAGAATAGAGTGAGAGAGTCTGTGAGGTTTCTACCATTGAGAAAAAGCATCGTAGAGATCATTTCCTGAGCAATGGCTAGATTGTCTGCTCGGAATAGTACCCAGCCAATGACGGTGAAGAACATGACATAGAGCCACGAAAAATAAGAAAGACGCTTCTCAAATCCCGTGAGCTTCTCCGCTAAGAGCAGGACAAAGTAGAGAAGCCCCCAGCAGAGGAATGTCCAGTTCGCCCCATGCCAAATGCCTGTAAGCAACCAGACAATGAAGATATTAAACACAAAACGCGCAGTCGATGAAACTCGATTACCGCCGAGGGGAATGTAGACATAGTCGCGAAACCAAGTACCAAGTGATATGTGCCATCGACGCCAGAACTCTGTGATTGATCGTGATACATAGGGGTAGTTAAAGTTCTCAAGAAAGCGAAAGCCAAACATACGTCCTAGTCCAATTGCCATGTCAGAGTAAGCTGAAAAGTCAAAATAGATTTGGAAAGTGAATGCTACAGCCGCGAGCCACGCCATAAGGACACTGCAGTGCTCAGGGCTGGCGAATCCAGCATCGGCTACAATAGCCAAATTGTTTGCTACAATCATCTTTTTTGCTAACCCTAGGCTAAAGCGTACCAAGCCCGCAGAAAAATCATCCCAATTCTCTCGTCTCTTTTCGATTTGATTAGCAATTGTTTCGTAACGAACAATGGGTCCCGCAATAAGCTGGGGGAAAAAGGCTATATACAAGGCGACATTGAGCGGATTCTTCTGCACCGTTCCATGACCACGATACACATCTATAACGTAGGAGATAGCTTGGAAGGTAAAGAAGGAAATGCCCAAAGGAAGCAGGATCTGAGGGATATAAAAAGTCGCCCCTAGCAGTGTATTCACATTGCCTACGATAAACATCAGATACTTGAAGACACCCAATATCCCCAGATTCACCGTGAGCATCGAGATCAAAATGACATAGCATAGGGTACGTCGGGCACGCCAGCGGTCAATAGCAAGAGCGGAGAGCCAGTTGAACAAGATTGAGCCTATCATGATGAGAACAAAATAGGGCTCACCAAAGGCATAGAAAGCGAGGCTCGCTAGAGTTAGAAAGAGATTCTGCCCTGCTCGTGTGTTTTTCAAAAACACATAGTAAACAAACAATACAAGAGGCAGAAAAAATAACAAAAAAGAGCTGCTTGTAAATAACATAAATTAGATAAAGCGGTGAAGATTTCTTACTAAAATCTATTGCGACTCGTCCTGCAGCCCGAGGATGCTGCCTAGCTCGATGCGATGGCCAGCAAAAAAGCTCTCGGCATTCATCTTGCGCGCGCCCGCAGGCTGCATGGTCTGGATGAGCAGCGCTCCGTCGTGTGGACCGCCGCAGGAGATGAGCATGCCATGCGCGCTGATGTCGAGCACCTCGCCGGCTTGGGCGTCGGGGTGTTTTTTCATGTAGACCTCGTTTGGGGGGAAGATTTTGAGGATTTTCTGAGTCTGGCTCTTGGGGGAGATGTAGTGCGTGTAGGTGCCAGGCCAGCTGTGGTAGGCGCGTATCTTGCGCGCGAGTAGGAAGGCGGGCAGTGTCCAGTCGATCTCACCGTGGACGCGCAGTAGCTTCGGCGCGTAGGTGGAGAGCTTGTCATCCTGAGGCTCGCGGGTGGCGGTGCCGTCGGCGAGTTTTTCAATAGCGCGCAGCAAGGGGACGGGCGAGAGCTCGGCGAGCTCATCGTGGAGGCTCTCGGCGGTCTCGATGCCTGTGAGCAGGATACTGTGCTTGCTGATGATGTCGCCTGCGTCGAGTTTCTTCACCACATGCATGATGGTGATGCCTGTCTCCTCGTCACCCGCCTCGATCGCGGATTGGAGGCAGGAGGCGCCGCGGTGGCGGGGCAGCAGGGAGGCGTGGACATTGATACAGGCGATGGCGGGCGCGTCAATGACCTCCTCGGTGAGGATCTGTCCGTAGGCCATCACAACGATGATGTCGGACTCCAGTGCGCGGAGCTGGGCGATGGCGTCGGGGGATTTCATCCGCTCGGGCTGGTAGACAGGCAGACCTGCGGCGAGTGCGCGTGTCTTCACCTCAGGAGGGGTGAGCAGCTGGTGGCGACCGACGGGGCGGTCGGGTTGGGTGAAGAGGGCGATGAGTTGCCCTGAGTCGAGGAGAGCTTGGAAGCTAGGGAGGGCGATATCGCCTGTGGCCATCATCACAATTCGCATCAGTGTTTTATATGCCTGTGGGTGAGGTGAGTCAAGAATTTTATCATCTTTTAGAATCAATTTGTTTCTATTGAATACAATATCAAGGCGCAAAATGGCGGGTACATACAAACGATACCGCGCGGTACATCGCCAGCCACCCACAGGGGCGGACAGGGTTACGTCTTGACAAATGGGGGCTTGCTGCTAGACTAGGCGGACTCTCCCGAGTTGTCCCCTCGGAGGGAGTTTTCTATCATGAGTACAGTTCTGGAACGTCAGGAGTTTTTGCGCAATGAGCTCGGTAAGCGCGTGTTGATCATAGATGGTGCCTTTGGCACGATGGTGCAGAAGCATCAGCTACAGGAGGAAGACTACCGAGGTGCGCGCTTCGCCGACAGGGAGCTCTATCCCCGCGATGTGAAGAACAACAACGAGTGCCTCATCTTCTCCCAGCCCGCCATCGTGAGCGACATCTACGCCCAGTACCTCGCGGCGGGCTCGGATATGGTCACGACCAATACCTTCTCCGCCACCTCCCTCGGGCAGCACGAGTTCTTCCACCATGTCGCGCCCTGCAAGCATGATCAGCCCTACTACGAAGGCGTGCTCGCCGATGAAGCCCTCGCCGCCCTCGTCCATGAGATGAACATCGAGGCCTGCCGCCTCGCCCGCGAAGCCGCCGATGAATCAGAAAAACTCACGGGGCGGATCAAGCTCGTCGCGGGCTCGGTGGGTCCCATGGCGCTCACCGCCTCGCTCTCGCCGGATGTGAATGACCCTGGCTACCGCGCGGTGGACTTTGACCAGCTGCGCCGCGCCTACCGCGCCCAGCTGCTCAGCCTGCATGAGGGCGGGATGGACATCCTGCTGCTCGAAACCATTTTTGATACGCTGAATGCCAAAGCCTGCCTCTACGCCATCGCGGAGCTACGCGACGAGGGCGTGGATCTCGCGCCGCTGATGATCAGCTTCACCGTCACCGACCGCGCAGGGCGCACGCTCTCGGGGCAGACCGTCGAGGCCTTCTGGAACTCCGTGCGCCACGCGCAGCCCCTCAGCGTGGGTATCAACTGCGCGCTGGGTGCGGATCTCATGCTCCCCTTTGCCCGCGAGCTCTCGGCTCTCGCCGACTGCGCGATTAGCATGTACCCGAATGCGGGCATGCCCGATCCCCTCAGCCCCAGCGGCTACGCGCACAGCGCGGAGGACATGGCGCGCATCATGCGCGGATTTGGCGAGGAGCGGCTGCTCAACTTTCTCGGAGGCTGCTGCGGCACGACCCCCGAGCACATCGTCGCCATGCGCGAGGTCATCGAGCAGTACGAGCCACGCCCCATCACGCCGAAGAAGAAGGCGGGACAGCTGCGCCTCTCGGGACTCGAGCCCTACAATCACGACGAGACGCGCAACACGCTCTTCATCGGCGAGCGATGCAATGTCGCGGGCTCGCCTCTCTTTGCAAAGCTCATCCGCGCGGGTGAGTTTGAAAAAGCCGTCGACGTCGCGCGCAAGCAGGCGGAGAATGGTGCTGCCGTGCTCGACTTCTGCTTTGATGACGGCATGATAGACGGCGTGTCCTCCATGGTACGCTTCCTCAACCTCGTGAGCGCGGAGCCCGACATCGCACGCCTGCCCTTCATGATCGATTCGTCGAAATGGGAGGTGCTGGAGGCGGGTCTCCAGTGCATGCAGGGCAAGGGCATCGTCAACTCCATCTCGCTGAAGAATGGTGAGGAAGAGTTCCTCCGCCAAGCGCGCCTCATCCGCCGCTACGGGGCGGCCGTCGTCATCATGGGCTTTGACGAGCAGGGGCAGGCCGAGGGTGTCGCCGACCGCGTGCGCATCGCGTCTCGCGCCTATGATCTGCTGGTCAATCAGGTCGGATTCCCCGAGGAGGATATTATCTTTGACCCCAATGTGCTCACCGTCGGCACGGGCATCGCCGCGCATGCGAACTACGCGCAGGACTTCTTCACCGCCGCGGGCGAGATCCACCGCCTCTATCCCCACACGCATATCTCGGGAGGCATCTCGAATGTCTCCTTTGCCTTCCGCGGGATCAATCCCGTGCGCGAGGCCATGCACAGCGCCTTCCTCTACCACGCGCAGAAGCAGGGGCTGGATGTCTGCATCGTCAATGCGGGCATGCTGGAGGTCTACGACGAGATCCCCGCCGAGCGTCTGGAGCTCGTCGAGGACGTGCTCTTCCACCGCCGCGCCGATGCCACGGAGCGCCTCACCGCCTACGCCCAGCAGATCGCCGAGCAAAAGTCACAGAGCAAAGATTCCCCTACCGCCCCCGTCCAAGCATGGCGCGAGGCGGGAGTCGCTGAGCGACTTTCTTACGCGCTGGTCAAGGGCATCACCGAGCACATCGACAGCGACACCATGGAGGCGGTCGCCCTCTACGAAGGCAGCGCGCTGCGCGTCATCGAGGGACCGCTGATGGAGGGCATGAAGCAGGTGGGCGAGCTCTTCGGCGCGGGCAAGATGTTCCTCCCGCAGGTGGTGAAGAGCGCACGCGTCATGAAGCAGAGCGTCGCCCAGCTCACACCCCTCATCGAGGAGAGCCGAGGCAGCGGCAGCAGTGCCGGCTGCGTCGTGCTCGCCACCGTCAAGGGAGACGTCCATGATATTGGGAAGAATATCGTCGGTGTCGTGCTCGCCTGCAATGGATTCCGCGTCGTCGACCTCGGCGTCATGGTCTCCTGCGAAGACATCATCTCTGCCGCCCAGCGCGAGTACGCCGATCTCGTCGTCCTCTCGGGGCTCATCACGCCCTCGCTCGACGAGATGATGCATGCCGCCACCGAGATGGAGCGCGCGGGGCTCACCATGCCGCTGCTCGTCGGCGGTGCCACGACGAGCGCGCTGCACACCGCGCTCAAGATCGCCCCTCATTACCCCTCAGGCCTCGTCGTCCACACGACGGATGCCTCGACCATCGTCCCCGCCGCCACCGCCCTCGTCGGCGCAGATCGTGCGGCCTACATCAGCGCACACCGTCAGCAGCAGGCTGAGGACTGCGCGCGCTACGAGGCGCGCAGCCGCGCCGTGGAGCTCTACAGTCTCAGCGAGGCGCGCGCCCGCGCGCTCCAGACGGACTGGGAGAGCCAGCCCGCCCTCGCGCCATCGCGTACGGGTGTCTACACCATCGGTACGCCCAGCCTCGGCTGCGCCTGCCACAGCAAGCAGCCCGATATCCTGCTAGATTGGGAGCAACTATTCACCGCCTGTGAATGGAGCATCCTGCTGCGCGTCTTTGAGATGGAGGACTGCTGGATGCCCGCTCGCCGCGCGCTGCGCGAGAGTGGCAAGATCAGCGAGGAGAAGCGCCGCGAGGCGCAGCAGCTCATGGACGACGCACGCGCCCTCTTCGAGCGCGGCGTGACAGAGAAGCGACTCCAAGCCCGAGGCTGCTTTGGCATCTGGCAGGCGCAATCTCAGGGCGATGACATCCTCGTCGAGGGAGGCGGAGAGGGCCGCGTGCTCCACACGATGCGCCAGCAGGGCCGCGATAAGCAAACCTGCCTCGCGCTCGCCGACTACGTCGCCCCTGCTCCCTACACAGGCTACGTCGGCGCGATGCAGCTGAGCATCGTCGGTGCGGAGGCATGGACAGAGGAGATGGAGGCGACACAGGACAGCTACAGCGCGATGCTGCTCGCCGCCCTGTGCAACATGCTCGTCGAGGCCATGGCCGAGTGCGCGCATAGCTGCATCGCCGAGCACTGGGCAGGGGAATCGAGCGATCCCAGCCAGCTGCTCCGCCCCGCCTGCGGCTACCCCAGCCAGCCCGACCATGAGGAGAAGCGCACCGTCTTCTCCCTGCTCAATGCGACGGAGCACACGACGGCGAGTCTGACGGAGAGCTGCATGATGCAGCCTCAGGCCTCGATCTGCACGCTGCTCTTCCACCACCCGAGCGCACGCTACTTCCGCGTAGGCGCGATAGGAGAAGACCAGCAGCAGGACTACGCCGCACGCAAGGCGGCGTGCATCACAAAAGCCTAACAAGATGCGACGTGACAAATTAAATCCTTGTCGTACACAAAAAGACATGCTATCGTGATCCATATGACACTTAAATCCCTCTTTGCTACAGCTGCTCTCGCTGCTACAGCGCTGCCTACGCTCGCCCAGACTGCCGCTCCCGCTGCGACTCCCGCAGTCAAGGTGACTCCTGCCACAGCTGTCGCAGAAACTCCTGCCACAGCTGTCGCAGAAACTCCTGCGCCTGCCCAGATGAAGCTCGCTGACATCAACCCCGCTGTCCGCGCCTACATCCTCGACACGGCTGCGAACCTCCTCGACGCAGGTGCAACCAGCCTCGAGGCCTATGCCAAGACAGGCAAGCCCACCAAGGACATGCAGCCTCAGGATCTCATCCCTGCTCTCGTCTCCGCTCTGGAAAAGACGCCTACCACCGAGCTGCCCGCTGACATCAAGCCCTTCATGGACGGTGTCATCGCCATCGGCAAGCAGGCAGGAGCTGAGCTCGCCGCCTTCAAAACGGACACGCCTGAAGAGGAAGTCGAAGCTGCCATGAAAAAATACGAGCAGCCCATGAAGGATCTCGTCGCCAAGAACCCCGCCGTTGTTGCCCTCGGTCAGCAGCTCGCAGGCTCGGCAGAATCTCTCATCAAGGAGCTCGGCATTAACGAGCAGAACATGATGGATGTCTTCACCCTCTTCATAGCCTGTTCCAAGGACTCAACCCAGCTGCCCGCCTTCGCGGCTAAGCTCCGCGGGATCGGCACCCAGCTGCGCGCGAAGAAATAATCTTTCGACAAGATACCATGCTCGCCTAGCCTAGACGCGCATGAGACCGAGAGCCATCCTCAGCACGGGGATGGCTCTTGATGATTCCCCCCTTCAGCTCTCGTGCCGTCCCAACCAATGACACGGGATAGGGCACACTCATCACCATGGTACAAAGGATGCACACGCACACTTTGAGCTATGATTCTCTTGACTTTTACGAAGGCTATTGATACAAACAGAAGCAACAAATCAACTCGACTCATGCGCCCCTCTATCCCCGTCACCTCCCCGCTCTTGCCCCCATTGGATGAATTCAAAGAGTTGCTCGATGACATCTGGGATAGAAAGTGGCTCACCAACAACGGTCAATACCATCAGAGACTCGAAGCCGCACTCAGCGCCTACCTCAAGACCCCCTACCTGAGTGTCTTCACCAACGGAACACTCCCGCTCATGACAGCACTCCAAGCGATGAATCTCCATGAGGGCGAGGTCATCACGACCCCCTACTCCTTTGTTGCAACCACGCATTCTCTCATATGGAATCAGCTCACGCCCGTCTTTGTCGATGTCGAGGAGCAGACGGGCAATATAGATCCCAGCCTCATCGAGGCCGCCATCACAGAGCGTACTGTTGCCATCATGGCCGTGCATGTCTATGGCATCCCCTGCGATACGGCAGCCATCCAAGCCATCGCGGCGAAGCATGGGCTCAAGGTCATCTATGACGCGGCACACGCCTTTGGCGTCGAGGTCGAGGGAGAAAGCATCCTCAACGAGGGCGACATGTCCACGCTCTCCTTTCACGCGACAAAGGTCTATAACACGGTCGAGGGCGGTGCTCTCATCTGCAACAATGCCGAGACGAAGCAAATGGTTGACAAGCTCAAGAACTTTGGCTTTGACGGCGAGCTCTCTGTGCTCGCTCCGGGTATCAACTCAAAAATGGATGAGATACGCGCCGCCTACGGTCTACTCAATCTCAAGCAAGTAGATGCCGCCATCGCTCATCGCGCAGATATCGCACGCGCCTACCGCGCGGCACTCGCACAGACGGCAGGCATACGCTGCCTCGCTGATGTGGACGGGGTGCGGCACAATTATTCTTACTTCCCCATTTTTATAGATGCGTCCAGCTATGGCATGAGCCGTGACGCTCTCTATGAGAGCCTCAAAGAGCAGGGCATCTACGCGCGTCGCTATTTCTACCCCGTCATCCCCGACTTTGAAGTCTACCGACATAGCGCGTCGGTCCAAGAGGCGCATATCCCTGTCGCGCGTCAGCTCGCCACCAACGTCCTCTGCCTCCCCATCTATGCAGGGCTGGAGCTAGAGGAGGTGCAGCGCATCACCGCGCTCATCGCGGGCTAAAAAGTTTTTTGCGACTCCCCTCACCCTAGTCAACGGAAAATATACCTCAGCATGAGTCAAATTAAGAATGAAACCATCGCGGGCACAAAATGGCTGCTGCTGCAGCGATTCACCATGCAGCCCATCCATCTAGTCTATGGAATCGCTCTTGCGCGACTCATCACACCCGAGGAGACGGGCATCCTCGCCCTCACGGCGATCTTCTTTGCCGTAGCCGCCGTGCTGCGCGATGCGGGTTTTGCGGACGGTCTGATCCGCAAGCATGATAGGACAGAAGAGGATATTAACACGGTGTTCTGGTTCAACATTGTGATGAATGCGATCTTTGGAGCTCTATTTTTCATTGCAGCTCCTTGGATTGCTGATTTTTTTGAGCAACCTGCTCTCGTTTGGATCACGCGCGTCTCAGCCATCATGATGTTTGTCACCGCGAGCGCGGGTGTCCACTGGACACTCTTCACCTGCCGCAAGGATTTTAAGACACCCGCCATCGTGAGCACGATTAGCACGCTCATCGCCATGCCCATCACGCTCATCCTCGCCTATATGGGCTGGAGCTACTGGTCTATGGTGATAGCTGGAGTGGTATCATCACTATTCAATTTGATCACCATCTGGTGCATCTCGCCCTGGCGTCCGCGACTGATGTTCTCCCAAAAATCATTCAAGGAGTTTTTTAGCTTTGGCTCGCGCCTCGCCGCCTCAGCCGTCCTTGAAACTGGCTTTCAGCATATCCAAAACCTCATCATCGGCAAGTTCTACTCTCCCGCCAGCCTCGGACTCTACAACAAGGGCAGCTCGACGGCTATGCTCCCCGTCAATACCATCAACGGCATCCTCGGCTCCGTCACCTACCCCATCCTCGCCAGCATCCAAGCAGATGAATCACGCCTCATCTCCGCCTACAAAAAATACATCAAAATCGCCTCACTGGGTATCTTCTGGGGTATCTTCACGCTGGCTGCACTCGCCGAGCCCATCGTCTACTTTCTCTACGGGGTGGACTGGGTCGATTGCGCCATCTACGTGCAACTCCTCGCGCTCTCGCTCGCCTTCTACCATATCCACGCCATCAATCTCAATATCATTAAGGTGAAAGGGAGAAGCGACCTTTTCCTCCGCCTCGAAATCATTAAGAAAATCATTATCGGAGTAGGCTTACTCATCACAGCCCCCATCAGTATCGAGGCTATGTGTATAGCAGGAATCGTCTTTTCTCAAATCGCACTTTTCCTCAATACCTACTACACGGGAAAGCTCTATAACTACGGCATCCGCAAGCAATGGAGCGACTTCATGCCCTACTGTGCACTCGCACTGCTCGCAGCAGCCCCTGGATTCCTCCTCTGCCAATTCTGCGACTGGCCCAGCTATGTGCTCATCGCCATCGGGGGCACTCTATCGACCGCTCTCTACTTTGGCTATTTCTACATGCGCAAGGACACAGCCCTCTTAGAGATCATCCATACCTTCGCCGAAAGAGGCGTGTTTACCAAGCTCCAACGTCTCGCATTCTGGAGAAAAAAGAAATGAGAGCCACGGCCTCAGCCGTGACTCTCAATAAATAGTTAAACTTGCCGCCTGCTAAGAACGGCGAGCCAGATACCAGTCGATGGTCTTGACTATCCCCGTGTCAAAGTTCTCATCGGCGCGCCATCCCAGCTCCGTCTCCAGCTTCATCGCATCAATCGCGTAGCGCAGATCATGCCCCGGTCTATCGGTGACAAAGCTGATGAGCTCCGCATAGGACGCGCCACCCTCGCGAGGATGCTTCTCATCGAGAATGGCGCAGATCGTCTGCACGATCTGCATATTCGTGCGCTCATTGCGCCCGCCTACATTGTAGGTCTCGCCTGAGACGCCCTTGTGGTAGACCAGATCGATCGCCTTGCAGTGATCCAGCGCGTAGAGCCAGTCGCGTACATTCTCCCCCTTGCCATAGATGGGGATTGCTTCGCCCGCGAGGCACTTTCGGATGATGGTGGGGATGAGTTTTTCATCATGCTGCTTAGGTCCGTAGTTGTTCGAGCAATTCGACGTCGTCACATCCATGCCGTAGGTATGATGATAGGCGCGCACGAGGAAATCCGAGCTCGCCTTGCTCGCCGAGTAGGGGCTATTGGGCGCGTAGGGAGTCGTCTCCTCAAACAGCCCCGTCTCCCCCAGCGTCCCATACACCTCGTCAGTAGAGATGTGGTGGAAGCGGCAATCCTCGTAGCCCTCCTTATAGCTCTGCGGCGCGAGCATCCAATGGCGTCTCGCCGCCTCCAGCAGGGCAAAGGTACCCACGATATTCGTCTCAATGAATGCCGCAGGCCCCGAGATCGAGTTGTCCACATGACTCTCCGCCGCAAAGTGGATCACGCCTCGTATATCATGCGACGCAAAGAGCTCATCGAGCAGAGCTTGGTCACAGATGCTGCCATGGACGAAGGAGTAATTCTCCATTGCCTCACACTCAGCGAGATTATCCAGATTGCCCGCGTAGCTCAGCACATCGAGATTAATGACATGATACTGCGGGTGTGCTTCGCAGAAATAGGGGACGAAGTTCGCCCCGATGAAGCCTGCGCCTCCCGTTACAAGAATAGATTTTTTCATCTCTTAGCTTAAGATTTTTCGTTGTGCAATTTCACCAGATAACCCCTGTAGTCACTCTGCGGCAACTGCTCGATGACAGCTCCGAGCTGCGCTTGATCAATATAGCCGCAGCGATAAGCCACCTCCTCGATGCAAGCGAGCTTGAGCCCCTGACGCTTCTCTATGATCTGGACGAATTGACTTGAATCCATCAGCGAATCAGGAGTCCCCGCATCCAGCCACGCATTACCACGCCCCATGGGCATCACATTCATACGACCCTCTCGCAGGTAGACATTATTCAGATCTGTGATCTCGTACTCACCGCGCGCCGAGGGAGTGAGCGCACGCGTCTTCTCCACCACATCATTAGGATAGAAATAGAGCCCGACTGACACATAGTTCGACTTGGGAACAGCAGGTTTTTCTTCAATTGAGATCACCCTACGCTTATCATCGAACTCCACCACGCCAAAGCGCTCGGGATCCGACACGTGATAGGCGAATATCGTCGCATTCTGCCCCTGACTCTTCTCCACCGCATGGCGGAAGTCACCCATCTGCATGCTCATATAGAAAATGTTGTCCCCAAGGATGAGTGCTACCTCATCATCCCCGATGAAATCCGCCCCCAGCGTAAAGGCCTGCGGGATACCCTCGGGACGCTCTTGGACAGCATAGCTGAGCTTGATCCCCAGCTGACGACCATCACCGAGTAGACGCTCAATATTGGGCGTATCCTGGGGCGTTGATATAATGAGAATATCGCGGATACCAAAGAGCATCAGCGTGGAAAGCGGATAATAAATCATCGGCTTGTCATAAACAGGCAGCAGCTGCTTTGACGTTGTTTTAGTAAGCGGATAGAGGCGGCTCCCCGAGCCACCTGCGAGTAGGATACCTTTCATAAGAATGTGATTTCTATGCAATCTTATATCCGATTTCTGCCCAAAAGTCAAGCTGAGCACGCGCTTGTATTCTTGGCACTGCGTCAGATTCGTCGCAGAGAGGCAGTGCCTATTCAGTATCCTCCGTCTAAATACGACAGCGCGCCGTACAAACATATATCAGCTGTTGGAGCAAAAGGCACTTCATGCCATTCCTCCAACAACTACACATCAATTTATTCATGCAGGGGCACGACACATCTGACGCAGTGCCCAGTTTTCTAAATCTTCCAAATTATTACTTTGGCAATAGCTAATGTAGCAAAATGCAGTGAACACATTCTATCATGTACGCAGACCGTCGTTGCTGCATAAACCCTAGCCAAGCTCATAACGTCGTTTTCATCAATTGCCATTTTGAGCCACTTGCGACTGACAGGCACCCCCATCAGTCAACGTATGCATTTGATATATATAGGAAGAGGGGATAAAGACTTGTTTTATTCAAAAAATATGGTATCGTTGATTAGTTCTGCAATTGGATTTTAACTTTTTGATGAAAGATCGACATGTCTCAAAAAACTATATATATACTAGGCGTTGGCAACAATACAGCTGTTCTCATTGACTTGGCAGAGTGCTGTGGCTACCAAGTACTCGGCCTATATCACTTTACAAATGAGAAAAACGGTGACACCTATTTAAATATACCCATTTTAGGGTCGTATGACGAATTATTTGAGCAAAATACTCTTTCTTCCCATAATTTTGCTCTTTCTATGGGCGACAATACTATACGCGCGAGCCTAGGTAAAAAGCTCAGATCACAAGGAGCGAATATGCCTAATCTGCTACATCCGACGGCTGCTATATCGAGGTATGCAAAATTTGGTCAAGGTAACATTGTATGCTCCAACGCGACAATAGATCCTAATGTGACCATTCAAAATGATTGCGTCATATCAGCAAACAGTATGATATGTCATAACTCTCAATTGGATGATGCTTGCTTTGTAGGTGCTGGTAGCGTACTCGGTGCTTATGTCCACGTGAAAGAGTTTGCATTTCTAGGACTCAGTACCGTCGCCGTGTCTGGTAAAGTGACAAGCATCGGAGAGCATTCTGTCGTTGGAGCAGGGGCTATAGTTACAAAAAATGTCACAGGACATGATACTGTTGTTGGATCTCCAGCAAGGAGCATAAAGCAAACTATTAGTTAATCAAAAGAGATCCCCCAACAAACAGAACAATAATTCAAATTAAAGAATACAACCAATATGGAAACACCACTTGTTACGATATTTTGCCTTGTGTACAATCATGGCAAGTTCCTCAGACTATGTCTAGATGGATTTATTTCACAAAAGGTCAATTTCTCAGTTGAAATCGTCATTCACGACGACGCATCCACAGACGAGAGTCTGCAAATTATTCGCGAGTACATGGAACGCTACCCCGAGTGGAATTGGCGCCCGATACTCCAAAAACAAAATCAATATAGCCAAGCAAACTGTGTCATGAAGCTATCCATGCCACACGTACAAGGCAAATACCTCGCATGGTGCGAGGGCGACGACTACTGGACAGATCCCTACAAGCTCCAAAAACAGGTCGACTTCCTCGAGGCGAACCCTGATTTCTCTATCTGTCTTCACAAATCGCGTATGAAGTGGGAGAAATCAGAACAAGAGGACGAACTCATACCACAAGAATCGCGCTATAACGGTAGCAGTATTGTCACTCTTGATGATTACATCAAGGAGGGCAACTACTTTGCAACCAACTCTATTGTCTATCGCTGGTGCTTTGATCGCGAGAATTTCAAATTCGAGGAGCAATTCCCTGATGATATCTTACCAGGCGACTCGATGCTGCATATGATGCATCTAAAGCGGGGATCTGCAATGGTATTGCCAGATGAGATGTCTGTCTACAGAAAGCATGCTGGCGGCGTGTGGTTTGACTCAAATCATAGCGAGGCATTTTATACTCGAAATGCATTAAAAATGGTGAATTTTTATTCAGCTGCCGAGCGCGTTCTAAAGCGCGACTTTCGCGGGGCACGTTTAATGATACTCAAAACATGCCTCTTGAGCTGTGTCGCTACGGGAGATGGCGAGGTGCTCACTGCGCTTTTTAGGCGCTACCCTGACGATTGTAGAATCATCGTTGAGCCATATACGTTGAAAGAATGGCGTGACCCTGAAGCTCAGTGGAGCAAACTGATACGCACGACTCCAATGCTGCGTTTCATCAAATCAAAGATGAGCTTTTACTTTAAAAGAATTTTTCGCGGCATGAGTTGATTCATTATTACGATGCACAACTCTATGTGTAACATGTGTGATCCCCTCAGCTCAATTTTGCTGACACACGGCTAGTGTAAAATCTTTTCTATAAAATCGAGAACACACCCGCTTTAGGCGCGCAGCGCAATGGTTTCAAATCCAGAACGATCTCGACCAAAGTGGGCAACATTACC